>DZBS01000093.1 GCA_022729995.1 Draconibacterium orientale
CAACCGGTAAAGTTTATTAGAATAGGAGCAGCTATTCACAGTTCAACATTCTATAATTTTACAGACGAATATAGAACAACTATGAATTCGGAATTTGCAAGTCCGGATACAAATGGCGATTTCGATTATTTTGTAGATTCCGAAAATAATTTGTTCACTTGGAAATTGCAAACTCCTTTTAGAGCAAATGCCGGAATTGCTTTTATCTTCGACCAAAAACAACTTGGAAAATTTTATACAATTCCAATGACTTTAAGTTTTGATTATGACTTTACCGATTACTCAAATGCTCATCTAAAATCTTATGATTTTGAATATGATTTTATAAACGAAAATACTCAAATTGAATCAGAATTCGGACAAAGTCACAGCTTAAGAGCAGGACTTGAATTGAATTTTGGAATGATTAAAGTAAGAGGCGGATATCAAGTTATTACAACTCCATACTCAAATCAAACTATTTCGCTTGCAAATTCAATAAGTGCATATTCCGGCGGAGTTGGTTTTGGGAAAGAACATTTTTTCCTCGACTTGGCTTACACTTTCAGGCAATATAATGAAACTCTTTATATGTATGATGCTACAAATTCATTTCCGCTCGACCCGATTGGAGGAAGACTTGAACCAACAGCATCAATATTTTCAAAAACACAATATTTTCAATTAACAGCGGGATTAAAATTTTAATTTCCCAATAATATATTTGCAAAAAAAGCTGTCGTAATGACAGCTTTTTTTTATGTTCTAATAACTCCTGTTTTATATTTTCCTTTAATTGGATTATGACTTGCGGCCTCAATTCCCATTGAAATATATTTTCTTGTTTCCAAAGGATCAATTATTGCATCAATCCAAAGTCGTGAAGCTGCGTAAAACGGCGTTGTTTGTTTTTCGTATCTCTTAACAATTGTATCAAGCAAACCCATTTCGTCTTCTTTTGAAAAATCTTCACCTTTTGCTTTCATAGTGCTAATTTGAATTTGAAGAAGTGTTTTTGCTGCACTTGCACCGCTCATTACAGCAATTTTTGCCGAAGGCCAAGCAACAATTAATCTCGGATCATAAGCTTTACCGTTCATTGCATAATTTCCGGCTCCGTAGGAATTTCCTATTACAACAGTAAACTTCGGAACTATTGAATTTGATACTGCATTTACCATTTTTGCTCCGTCTTTGATTATTCCTCCTTGTTCTGAACGTGAACCAACCATAAACCCGGTTACATCGTGAAAAAATACGAGCGGAATTTTCTTTTGATTACAGTTCATTACAAAATGTGCTGCTTTGTCGGCAGAATCGGAATAAATAACTCCGCCAAATTGCATTTCGCCTTGCTTGGTTTTAGTTACAGTACGTTGATTTGCAACAATTCCAACGGGCCAACCGTCGATTCTGGCATATCCGCAAAGAATGGTTTTTCCGTAACCTTTTTTATATTCCAAAAATTCGGATTTATCAACAAGTCTTTCAATTATTTCCAACATGTCAAAGGGTTTTTCTCGTGTTTCCGGAAGTATTCCAAAAATTTCTAAGGGATTTTTTGTAGGAAGTTCAGGTTTTTCACGGTCTAAACAACATTTTTTTTCATATTTACAAGTTTTATCAATTAATAATCTGATTGTTTCAATTGCTTCATCATCATTTTCAACTTTATAATCGAGAATTCCCGATATTTCGGATTGTGTTGTTGCTCCACCGAGAGTTTCGTTGTCAATTATTTCGCCTATTGCAGATTTCACTAAATATGAACCGGCTAAAAAAATTGAACCTGTTTTGTTTACAATTATTGCTTCGTCGGACATAATAGGCAAATAAGCTCCGCCGGCAACACAACTTCCCATTATTGCTGAAATTTGTATTATTCCGGCTGCCGACATTTTTGCGTTGTTCCTAAAAATTCTTCCGAAATGTTCTTTGTCGGGAAAAATTTCGTCTTGCATTGGAAGAAAAACTCCTGCACTGTCGACTAAATATATTATCGGAATTTTATTTTCGATTGCAATTTCTTGTGCCCGAAGATTTTTCTTGGCTGTTATAGGAAACCATGCACCGGCTTTTACCGTTGCATCGTTAGCAACAATAATGCAAAGTCGGGATTTTACATATCCCATAACAACAACAACTCCGCCCGAAGGACAGCCTCCGTATTCTTCATACATTCCGTCGCCGGCAAAAGCACCTATTTCAAGAGTTTCGGTATTTGGGTCAATAAGTTTTGAAATACGTTCTCTTGCAGTTAACTTTCCCTGCGAATGTTGTTTTTCTATTTTTGATTTTCCTCCTCCCAAATATATTTTTGCGAGTTTTTGTTTTACATCAGAAAGTGCCTGCTTGTTTACGTCTTCGTTTTTATTAAATTCAAGATTCATCTTTTTGTTTTCGATTTTAAGTTTAACAAATTTAAAAAAAAATCAACTGCAGACTAAAAATATGTAATAAATAAAAAATAATTTTTAAAACTACTTTTCAAGAGGCAATTCATCTGTTCCGGAACTCTGAACAATTTTATAGAACCATTGATAGTTTTGAACTCCATAAATCAAATCGCCGTTTATAAAAACTCCGCATGCTCCTTGTAAAGCTTTTTCAGATAAAATATTTTCGCGATGTCCTTTAGAATTCATCCACATATCTATCAAAATTTTTGCAATTTCATAATACGATTTACCTTCATCAAAGCTTGAATATGCAATGTTTTCGGCAATATAAGGATTTTCTATTCCGGCTAAATTTGCTCTGTCGCTTGTTGTTTTCCTTGATTTTGAAGTATTGTCTTCATGCGAAAAGAAATTTTTATCGGACATTCTTTTTGCATGTTGATATGCCATTATTTCCAATTCTTGAGCATATTCAAGCGGCAAAAGTTTTTTCTCAACTCTAATTTCATTTGTCATAAATAAAAGTGTTGCATTAAGTAAAGGAATATCCGGATTTGAAAAATCAAATTTGGAATTAAACATTGTGTATGTTTTATAATTTTTGTGATTTATTGTTTTGTAATATTCATATTTCCACGATGTTTGCGAAAATATATTACTAAAAAATAAAATTGATACGATAAATAGGATAGTTTTCTTCATTTGCTCAGGTATTTATACATTTTTTTAAATATAACTCTGTTTGCGGACCTTCATTAAAAAGAACGTCAATTATGCTTAATTCTTCTGTGAAATTTTTATTTATTTCAAAAACTTGTGTATAATTAATTTGATTAAAAGTTTTATCTTCAATCTTATATTTTTCTTTTGGATTTATTTTTGTTCTGAAATCATTATCGTAACTCGGAATATATTCATTTGTAAAATTAATTTTTTTTTCAATATTTATTTCTTCTAATAGTGTATTTAGAATTTCAAAATTAAAATCAAATAAATAAACATATTTTTTCTGAAAAAATTTCATAAACGAATCAATGTAGAATTCAAAAAAGGGTGAAGATTTATAGGCTGCTTCAATAGTTTTAAAGTGATTTGATTGCCAATCAACTGTATAATCAATTTCTAAATCTGTAATAATGTTTTTAATGCCCGATTTTTTTATAACGGGAATAATTAATGATTGTATTCCGTTTGAAGTCAAAATATTACATCTGTTTCTGTATGTTTGTTTTATATAATTTTCATATTTTTCAATATAAATTTCATCGGGAAAAAGAAATTTAGAAATATATTGAACAGTTGGGAAGTAAGCTGTCGATAATATTATTTTGCCTAACATATTATTTATTTAATAATCTTAACGCTTCTTTTTTACTTAAATTCGATAATTGATTATTTTCTGCAAATTCTATAACATCACCCGGATTATATTTTGAATATTCCCTTAAAGCCCAACCGATTGCTTTTCTAATAAAAAATTCTTTTTCAGAAGAAGTCTTTTTAATTAGATTGAACAATAATTCTTTATCGGTTTCCATTTTATATTTTAATTGAAACAGAATTGCACTTCTTCTAAACCAAAAATCATCGGAATTTATCCATTTTGTTATAAATATATCAATTTGTTCCGGATATTTTTTAAAATATGCACCGGATATTTTTATTGTTCCGTCAACTGTGTCCCACCAAGATTTATTTGATATTACAAACTCAATTAAATCAATATCTTCCGATTGCAAATTTTTAATATTTTTTTCAAAAATCAACAAAGCTAAATGTTGAAATTCTCTTTCTTCCAAATTCCATAAATATTTAATGTAAGCATTTGTTTTATTTGAAACCGGTTTTCCGTAATTCTTAAAATATTCTTTAATAATTTCATTTCTTCGAGGCGATTTTATTCCCAGAAATTTAAACTTGTTTCTCATATATTTTTCAAAAGAAATTGAATCTTTTTCATTTGAATTTTCGCGAAATATTTCAACCAGAGATTTTAAATAATTATCCATTCATTTTTAATTTCAAAATTAATAATATTATCTAATAAAATAATTTTCATTTAAGAAAGTTATTTATATTTAATTTTAACCAAGTTAAGTAAATACTTCATATTTAAATTATTATACTTTTAAGAAATTTATATTTATTTAAATTTTAGTTAAAATAGATTAACAGAGTTTTTTTTTTAAAATATATTAATACCTTTGAGTCTTTAATTATAAACTATAAACAAAAGAATAAATATGGTATTAGTTGGTAAAAAAGCTCCGGTTTTTGCAGCTCCCGCAGTAGTAAACGGAAGTGAAGTTATTGAAAATTTTAACCTGAGCGATTATATCGGAAAAAAATATGTAGTGTTATTTTTCTATCCTGCAGATTTTACATTTGTTTGCCCGACAGAAATTTTAGCATTTCAAGAAAAAATTGCCGAATTTGATAAAAGAAATGTTCAAGTTATCGGAGTTTCTACAGATTCACAATTCTCACATTGGAAATGGTTGCAAACAGATTTAAAAGACGGCGGAATTAAAGGCGTTAAATATCCCTTGGTTGCCGATCAATCTAAAACTATTTCAATGGATTACGATGTTCTTGCCGGAATGTATGATTACAACGATGAAGGCGAATCATTTTTCAACGGAACTCCAATGGCATACAGAGGTTTATTCTTAATTGATAAAGAAGGAACTGTTCAACATCAAGTTGTTAACAACATGCCTTTGGGAAGAAGTATTTCTGAAACTTTAAGAATGGTTGACGCTCTTCAATATTTTGAAAAACACGGCGAAGTTTGCCCTGCCGATTGGAAACAAGGCGATGAAGCTTTAGTTGCAACCCAAGACGGAATTTCAAAATATCTTGCTAAAAAATAAACAAACAAACAAGAAATATTTTGGATTTTACAATTGAAAAAAGAGACCTAAATATGGGTCTCTTTTTTTTGTTATTTATGAAGAAAATTACTTTTTATTCTGTAAAGAATAATTTCTCCCCAAATTAAATGCTTCAATATTTTTTGCAACAATTTCTGAGCCTTTTGATTTGAAAATACTTTCTATTGCTTTTATAAACAAACTTTCTTCAATTTCAATAAAAGGACTTGCTGCGCCAAGCATTACAATATTTGATGATCTTGCAGATTTTATATCTTTTGCAATAGAATCCGCATCAATTATTATATGATTTTTATATTTTCTAATTTCTTCCTTCACTTTTTCAATATCCGGATAATCTTCTATATTTACAAACGGGCTTGAACTTGTAATTAACCAACCGCCGGGTTTTAAATACGGAATATATCTAAGACTTTCCATCGGTTCAACAGAAAGAATTAAATCTGCTTTTCCCATTGGAATTACATCTGAAGCAACCGGATTGCTCGAAACCCGCATATTTGAAACAACAGCTCCGCCTCTTTGGCTCATTCCGTGAACTTCCGACTGCTTCATATATAAATCGTTCATTAATGCTGCAGTTCCTATTGTTGTTGCAATAGAAAGAATTCCTTGTCCGCCGACTCCCGATAATATTATATCTGATTTCATCTGTTTATTTATTTTTTTAGATTGATTTTATAATTCCGCTTTTTTTGATTTTACTTTTCTTTCGAGAGTTCTAACACATTCTCGTTGCGGAATAATTACCGAAACTCCTTGATATGCAATTTCTTCTCGCAAAATTCTTAACGATTCTTCATGATTTTTTCTTAGCGGAGTATATATTCGTAAATGCTCGGGTTCTACTCCCAAACCTAAACAAATTTCAGGAAGTCTGTTAAATGCGTGCGAATCTTGTCCGCCTGTCATTCCGGTTGTTGAATTATCGGAAATGATAATCGTAATAGGAGTTTTTTCAATTATACAATCGAGCAAACCTGTCATTCCTGAATGAGTAAAAGTAGAATCGCCAATAAATGCGATAGCCGGAAGCAAACCTGCATCAGCCGCACCTTTTGCCATTGTTATTGATGCACCCATATCTACACAACTGTTAATTGCATTTAACGGCGGAAGAGCAGATAATGTGTAACATCCGATGTCGGAAAAAACATGTCCGGGACCATAATCAGCCATAATTTCATTAAGCGAATTAAAAACATCTATGTGTCCGCAACCCGGACATAATGCCGGCGGACGATTTGAAATAATATCTGAAACTTTTAAATCGATATTTTCTTTAATTCCTAAAGCTTTTGCAACTAAATTCGGATTTAATTCTCCGTCTCGCGGCAAATCTCCGGTTAATCTTCCTTTTATTTTTGAATTTCCGAATAATCCGTTAATTTGTTTTTCAACAAAAGGGTAACCGTCTTCAAGAATAAGAACTTCATCGCACATATCGGTGAATTCTTTCAATAATTTATCGGGTAAAGGATATTGGCAAATTTTTGCAACAGGGTAGGGAGAAATATGATTTTCAAAATTTTCTATTAAATAATTATAGGTTATTCCGCAAGCAATAATCCCGAGTGATTTATCTTTTCCGGGAATAATTTTATTAAATGAAGAATTTTCGGCTTCATCAATAAAATAAATTTGATTTCCGAGTAGTTTTTTATAATTGTTTCTTGCAATTGAAGGCAACAAAACAAACTGACGCATATCCGAAGGAAGTTTCAATTTATTCTCTTCTCGCATTGGTTTTAATTCAACGCTCGAACGTGAATGAGCTAAACGAGTTGTAATTCTGAGAAGAATTGGTGTATTATATTTCTCCGAAATTTCAAAACCCGAGTAAATCATGTCGTAAGCTTCTTGCTGATTTGAAGGTTCAAACATTGGCATTAAAGCAAAATCACCGTAAAAACGAGAATCTTGCTCGTTTTGCGAAGAGTGCATCGAAGGGTCGTCGGCAACAACAACAATAATTCCGCCGTTAACTCCTGTAATTGTGGAGTTTACAAAAGCATCGGCAGCAACATTTAAACCAACATGCTTCATGCAAACCATTGCTCTTTTTCCTGCATAAGACATTCCTATTGCAGATTCCATTGCAGTTTTTTCGTTTGTAGACCAATCGGAATGCAGTTTTCGTTCTTTTGCAATTTTGCTGTTCTGAATATATTCAGTAATTTCGGTCGACGGAGTTCCGGGATATGCATATACTCCGGATAATCCTGCATCTATTGCTGCTTGTGCAATAGCTTCATCACCTAAAAGTAAAACTCTGGACATTATATATTTTTTTTATAGTTAAATTTATTGGTCGCAAATTTAAGAAATCTATGGTAAAATTTAGAATATTATTAACTCTATTTCCTTTTTGAAGAAAACAAATTATATGATTTTTGTCAAGAATTTTCAATCTTATATTTTTTTTAAATAATAAGTATGTTATGATTGAATAAAATTTCCAAACCATTACTTTTTATAAAACAAGTTCAACAATAATAGCCCAAAACCGGAAAATGTACCGGTTTGTAAAACATTCTTTACTAAATAATTGATTTTTTTACATTTAGCTGTAAAAATATCATTAAAATAAGTATTTTTTTAAAAATATTTATACTTTTACACAAAATCCCTGTACAATGAGAAAAAAGCTATTTACACTAATAATATTATTTTTTACAGCATATAATATCAATGCTCAATCTTTCCAAATTCAAACTCTTGAAAACAAGCTTAAAAGTTTAAAAGGAGAAAGTCGTATTGCTGTTTTGGATCAACTTTCCGAAGCATATTTAGATTTCGACACAGACAAATCTATTAAACTTGCTAATGAAGTTATTGATATTGCGAAAAAATATAAAACAAGTACGCTCAAAATTCACGGAATATACAATACTCTCGGCGTTGCTTATTATTATCAGGAAAAATTTTCGAAATCGTTAAAATATTTTGAAGATGAATTGAGAATTATTGAAGTGAGTTCGTCTGAAAAAGAAATTTCAAAAGCATATTATAACATTGCCGTTCTTTATCAAAAAACCGGAAAATCAAATAAAGCCGTTTTCAATTACGGAAAAAGTTTGTCTTATGCTCATAAAGTTAATTCTTTCGACTTATTAATAAAAAATCATAAAGCTTTATATGAGTTATATTTAGAAGACGGAAATGAAAAAGATGCTTTAACTCAACTTCAAAAATATATTGCTTTAAAAGACAGTAAATTTTACAGAACAAATAAAAGAATTAATATTTTAAGAAAACAATATACCGAAGAAAAAGAAATGCGTGAAATGGCCGAGAATGTAATTATTCAAAAAGATTCTGCTCTTGCGATTTCCGAAAACATTGAAAAAGAATTAATTAAAGACACAACCGAACAAGCCAGACTTATTGAACTTCTTAAAATAGAAAATGAATTTACAAAGCAAATTAACGAAAAGAAAGTTGAATTAAGCGAAGCTGTTTTTGCTTTAAAAAATGCCGAAATAGAAAGAAGAAAACTTGAATCTATTTTATTATCGGTTATTATTTTATTTGTTTTGGTTGGTTCAATTTGGCTTTATCTTTTGTATAAAGCTAAAAAGAAAGCTAATGTTTTGTTGGCAGAACAAAAAGCTCAAATTGTTACACAGTCGGAAATTATTATGGACAGAAATACTCAAATTACCGACAGTATTAATTATGCAAGAAGAATACAGGACAGTATATTAATTCCGGAATCGGAAATACAAAAATATTTGCCGGATACTTTTATTTATTATCAGCCAAAAGATATTGTGAGCGGTGATTTTTATTGGTTTTCAAAAGTTGACGACGAATTGGTTTTAGCTGCAATAGATTGCACCGGGCATGGAGTTCCCGGAGCTTTTATGAGCATGATTGGTCACACACTTTTGAACGAAATAATTAACGAAAAAAGAATTACAAAACCCGATATAATTCTAAAACATCTGCATTTGGGAGTTAAAGCCGCACTTCAACAAACCGGAAACGACAGTGCTTCCGACGACGGAATGGATATGTCGCTTTGTGTTATAAATCCAATATTGAAAAGATTTAGATTTGCCGGTGCTAAAAATCATTTATATGTTTTACAAAAAGATAAATTAAAAGTTCTCAAGGCAAATCTTCATTCAATAGGCGGAAGACCAATTAGAAGCGACGCAAAAATCGAATTTTCTTCTTACGACTTTATGTATGACGAAAATACAAGTATTTACATGTTATCCGACGGATATATGGATCAATTCGGAGGAAAGCAAGATTCAAAATTTAACTCGAACAGATTTAAAGAACTTTTAATAAACAACAGAGAATTGCCCATGATAGAGCAAAAAGAAGTTATAAAAAATACCTTTCAAACATGGAAAGGTAATAGAGATCAAGTAGACGATATTCTTGTTATGGGAGTTAAATTAAGTTGATAATTCTATACGGCTCTAAGTTCAAAAGGAAGATATGAAATACTTTTAAGTTCTTCACCTCTTTCTTTTATAACTTCGTCGTCTCCGGAATATTCCCAAACAACTTTTACTTTATTTCCGGTAGTTATAATTTTTTCTAATTCAACAATAAGTTTTGTAAGCATTCTGGCGGTAGATGAATTATAATAATCCAATTTGAAGTGCATTTCGGTGTATTCATTTGGTTCTTTCACATATTCGCCAATCCATTCCAAAAGCGGATTAAAAAATATTCTTCCGTCTTCGGGTAAAATACGGCCGTAAATCATAAAAAAATTCTTTTTTGGGTCGAAAACAACTCCGGGTAAATCGTCAGTAGCTTTGATATTTATTTTTTTTAGCATTTTAATCTTCGTATTGAAATGATTTTAATTCAATTTTTATGGTGGTTGTATCTTGAAAGTCGTCGCCGTTTTCTTTCATAACTTCATCTGTTTCTTCATACATCCAAACTATTCGAACGCTATTTCCTTTTTGATGCATGTCTTCGAGAATAGAAATTATATCTACAATTTTCCTGACAGAAGCTGAATTGAAATATTCAAAATTAAAAACAAATTTTGTTACAGGATTCGGGTTTTTAGAATATTCTCTAAAATAATTTATAACCGGATCGAAAAACTCATTTGTATCTTCAGGCAATGATTTACCGTATATTTCAAATTTATTTTCGGAAGGATTTAATATTATTCCGGGAGTATCTCCTTTTGGTCTGATTATTAGTTTTTCTTCCATAGTTTAAAAATCAATATCATCGGATGGATATTCCTCTATAATAAAATCAAGTTTTGATACAGCTTTTATTTCTTCACCTCTTTCTTGCGACATTTCGTCGCCTTCTTCATAAAGCCATTTTACTTTTATCAACTTATTTGTGTCTACGAGTTTCTCGAGTAACATAATGAGTTTCATAACTTGTCTGGCCGATGAAGAATTAAAATATTCCAAATCAAAAACAAATTCTGTATTTTCGTTTGGGTTTTGTATATAATCTTCAAGCCAATTATATAGTGGCATATAAAATTTATTTGGGTCTTCAACAATCGAACGTCCCGAAACTTTAAATATACTGTTTTCTTTATCAAATGTAACAGCCGGACTGTTTTTTGTCCCTTCCAGAATAAATGGTTCTAACATGTTTAAAATTTAACAGTTAAAGAAAAAAATGAATAATTGTCGGTAACAGGAGTAAAACTGTATGAAATTTTATCTTCCGTTTCTCTGGCTAAATCTATTAGTCCTAATCCTGCGCTTCCGGATTCGGTATCTCTGCCTTCTCGTAAATATTTTCTGTATAAATCGTTTAATTCATCATTGTTTAATGAATTAACTTGATCAAGTTGACCTTTAAAATTAGGAATTTTTTTGTTTTCAATATAATTTCCTGTTCCTATATGAAACTCTCCGTTTTTGAAACCTATTAAAAATATTCCTTCTCTGTCGTTGTTTAAAATATAGGAATGTTTGCTGATATTTTGTAATATTTCAACTAAGAAATGATAAATCTTTTTTTGGATTTTCAATTTCATGTTGTTCATGTTGTCTTCAACCATTCTTAATACCGGACCAACAGCTTCTTGTGTAAAACTGCCTTTGTGCATCATTAAAATGTTATTATCGGCAACAAGTTTTTGAATATGCTTTGCGTCTTCTAATTTTGCAGGTTCAGAATCTGATTCCACTGAAGGATTTTTAAGCTCAATTTGCATGAAGAACATTGAATATTCATCATCAATTTTAATTATATCGAAAGGTAGTTTTCCTTCGGTTTTTCGGACCATTTCAATAAAACCCAATCCGGCTCCGCCTTTTTGGTTTATTTGCTTATTTGTTAATACTTCTCGGTAAAGATTATTCAGTTCTTTTTTATCGAGAGTATTAACTTTTTCTAATCTGTCGTGCAAAGAACTTACTTTATCGTTTGATATTAAATTTGCAGATATAACATAAAATGTATTTCCGATATTTCTTGTCATAAAAAAATCGGAATTTTCGTCTGCTTCGCTAACTTCGGAACTGTCAGCATATCTGGCTATGTTTTGAAAACTTTCTATCATTAAAAATGATAATTTGTTTCTTAACTTTGCATGACCTTCTTCCATATTATTTTTAATAAGTTCGGTAGCCATTGCCAATACACTGTTGCTAAAGCTTCCTCTATAAGCGAAACTTATTGAATCGTCTTTTAGTGTATCGAAAAATTTGTGTACGGTATCGTTAGTCATATATATTTTTCAGGTTCAAAATGTAAATATATTATTTTGTTATTAAATTTAAAAAAAAATCTATTTTTAATAGCTAAATCTAACGCAATTTATAATTTTTTTTTCAATAATACAACATTTTCGGTGTGATGCGTATGCGGAAACATATCTACAGGTTGAAATTCAAGCACTTCATAGTAGTCTCCAAGCAATTGTAAGTCTCTGGCTTG
>DZBS01000094.1 GCA_022729995.1 Draconibacterium orientale
TGAATTTAAACCGAATCCGGAAATAATTCCTTTGCAAACATGCGTTAAATATGATTTATGTCTGAATTTTTCTCTTTTAAAAATATTTGAAATATGAACTTCTATTACCGGAATATTTATCGACGAAATAGCGTCGGCAATTGCAATTGAGCTGTGAGTGTATGCTCCTGCGTTAATAATTACGGCATCAAAAATAAGTCTTGCTTCCTGAATTTTATCAACAATATCGCCTTCGTGATTCGATTGGTAAAAATCTATTGTTTGAGTAGGATATTTATTTCCCAAATATTCAAAAAAATCTTCAAAGGTTTGATTTCCGTATATCTCTTTTTCTCTAATTCCCAGAAGATTAAGATTTGGCCCGTTAATAATAATAATTTTCATCTGTTTTTTTTAATTGTTTTTAAAGGTCAGATAGGAACATCCCAAATAATCATTAGGTTGTGTGTCGAGAGATATACATGGATGTTTCATTATTATTTATTTTTAAATATCAAATTCCGAATCAATTTTTCTTTTATTTTTGAATTTTAATTTAAACTCGGCGAAAAAATTAAGTCCGTTTTTCAAAAGACCGAAATATAAAGTTAAATATAAAAGTATTGTATAAATCCAAATTACAACCACATTGAAATATAAAGTTCCGTAATATTTATCGTCAAAAAATCTTTTTTTAGGTGAATAAAAATGTGAAACTATATATTTTTCGGGGTAATGATAAATCATATCGGTTTTAGGATATAGATGACCTTTGAATTCAATAGTTTTTTTAAGTTCATTTTTATTGGTAAGCAGTTCTTCAAGGCTTTCGTTATGACAATCTCTTTTTAATTTTGTATATTTTTCTTTGAGTTCGTCGGTCAACATAAATTTGTTAACAATTTCATTCTTAATTCTGTCGGCATCAGCAAATCTGCTAATATAGTGAGTTTTTAATGCTACAAAATAATCTTTAAGCATGTCAATGTCTTTTTCGCTAATTTTGTCGACATAAAGGTTTTCAATATTTATTTTTGTTTTTACTTTTAAATTTGTTGAAATTTCATAAGAAACCTCATTTCTTAAAAGCAATAAATCAGTTTCAATTTCTTCTTTTTTAAGTTTATTATTTTTATTCCTTTCGTAATTATTAACCTTGTTTGATAATGTTTTTAGCCAAAGGTCTTTTTTATAATTGGAATAATATTTTATTCTTTCAAATTTAAAAATAGGTTTATCAAATTCGTTATCTGTAAATTGATTAACAGCAAGAGCTTCATAAGACCAACGTGCAGTAATTATTTCACCAAACCACGGAATTGAACCCGGAGTTACAATTTTTGGATTTAGCTCGTCGTATCTCACAATTATTCCGCTAAGAATTATTTGAGGAATTATTAAAAAGGGAATTATTATATAAATTGTTATGGAAGTTTTAAAACCGTCGGAAATATTAAGACCCATTAAAATAGAAAATGCCCATGTTGAAAACAAAACAATCCAATATTCCCAATACATTCCTTTTATTTCCATCATATAATTTCCAATCAAAGTATATGTAATTGCCTGATATGCAGCCATTACAAAAAGAATGAATATTTTTGACGATAAATAACTGCTTCTGCTCAAATTAAGAAATGATTCGCGTTTTAATATTTTTCGGTCTTTAATAATTTCGTCGGCACTGGTTGTGAGACCTATAAATAAACCTACAATTACCGACATGAAAATATAAACGGGAAGATTATTGTTATTATTGAAAACGTAACCCAACTCGTTTTCGGCGGAAATATTGTAATATTTAATAATGTACGACAGCAAAAACGCCAACAAAGGTGCTTCCAATAAATTTATGAAAAGATATTGGGTGTTTGCCGTTTTTGAAAGAAAATCTCTTTGAACAAAAATTATAAATTGCTTAAACCAACCCGGAATTTTAAAAGATATTTCGGGCAAAGGAAAAACAAGTCTATTTTTTTTCTCGTTTTCTTGTTCTTTATTTTGATAAAAATATTTATACCACTCAACGGGTTTATATTTTCTGGTTGAAGTAGTTTTTCCGTATTCGTCTAAAATATTTGCTTCAAGAATATCAAAAATTTGTTCGGCATTAACATTTCCGCATTCATGGCATTCGCTTTCGCTCCAATCGGCTTGTTTTATTCGCGATTTGAAATATACAATTGAGTCTACCGGATCGCCGTCGTAAGCCAAATATCCGCCAATATCGAGAATAATTAATCTGTCGAACATTTTAAAAATATCCGAAGAAGGTTGATGTATTACAACAAAAATTAATTTTCCTTTTAAACTTAATTCTTTAAGTAAATCAAGTATTCTTTCCGAATCGCGAGACGAAAGTCCCGATGTTGGTTCGTCGAGAAATAATACTGAAGGTTCTCGCAATAATTCAAGTGCAATATTTAGTCTTTTTCTTTGTCCGCCGCTAATTTTTTTGTTAAGCGGACTTCCCACTTTCATGTTTTTTATTTCATAAAGACCAAGATTTTTGAGAACATCAACAACAATTCTAAGAATTTGAAAATGTGTATATTTACTGAAACAAAGTTTTGCGTTGTAATATAAATTTTCAAATACGGTTAAATCTTCCATAAGAAGGTCGTCTTGAGAAACATAACCGATTATTCCTTCGAGTTTTTCTTTTTCGAGGTGAACATCAATTCCGTTAATAAGAACTTTCCCGGTTGTTGGGTCAATAGAACCGTTGAGAATATTTAGAAGAGTAGATTTTCCTGAACCGCTTGCTCCCATTATCCCTACAAGCTTTCCGGATTTTTCGGTGAATGAAGTTTTTTGAACGCCAACTGCTCCGCTTTTGAATTTGTAGCTAACATTTTCGGCTTCAAAAATTATTTTGGATTTCAGGCTGTCGTCGTTAAATGCGCTGACAATATCGCTGTAATAAACAGGGTGTTTCTTTGAATCTCTAATTGCCGAACCCGATGAAAGAACATAAACTCTGTCTTCGTGAATAATTAATCCGTTCAAATAAAGTTCTTTTTTCCCGTGATAAACAAAAACGTGCATATTTGCAGGTTCGCAATGATAAACAAGTATTTGTCCGTCGAGCGAATCGGCAAAAAGATGTTTAACATTGATATTTTCCCAATATTTATTTCCGTCTATTACCAATACATTTTCCAAATCGGGAATGTTTGAATAGCTGTCGAAAATAAATTTTATAAGATTTTGATATTCTTCATAAGAAATATTAAATGTTTCGGCAACGGTTTTAACAAATTCAAATTCTTGTTCGCTTGCTTTTCCTTCAGAATTAATAAATTCGAGCAAACGAATAACAACTATAATTTTTTGTTTAAGTGTAAGTTCTTTATTTATTAATGTGCAAATAGTGAGCACTCTAACAGAGCTTGAAGCTAATCCTTTTTTATTTTTATGTGTTTGTCTTTTTTGGTGTTTGTGGTAATAATTATCGAAAATAATAAGATATTCTTCAACTAATTCTGTTGTAAGTTGTTGTTTTAAAAAATCTTTTACCAACGGACGTCTGTTGCCTTCATCGCTGTCGGGTCTGGCGATAATGGCAAATAATTGCATTAGTGCTTTTAAAATACTTTCACTCATAAAATGTCCGTTTAAAAAATTATTTTTTAAATCCTATTAATAAAATTGCAAATCCTGATTTTTGATTTTTCGATATTAACTTTGCTTCGATATAACATTCAATTGTGTTTTCAAATTTAAAATCCCAATAAGGAGAATTTTTGTAATCGGTATTTGAAAAAAGAATGTTTCTTTCTTTGTCATACATTGTAAACGATATTCCTTGTTCAACTCCGTTGTAAGCAACAATTCTGTATGTGCTTCCTCCATAAAATATTACGCTAAATTCGGCAGTTTCTTCTTCACTAAGTAAAGCCACATATTGTTGTCCGTCTGACACATAAGGTGACGGCATAAATTTTTCGCTTACGGAAATTAATGAATCTAATTGTGAATATGCTTGTGTTTGGATTAATACAAACAAAATACTTGTTAATATTTTCAATAAATATTTATTCATTTATTTTTTGGTTTTATATTTTTTTAATCTATAATTTGTTTTCTGATTTTTAATATTTGTTCAGAAATAGCTTTTAATTGATATTCATTTATTATAACGTCTGTTTTACTTTTTATTACTGTTAATTTTTTATCGGGATAAACAATTGGTTCAACAAATGTATATTTTATATCAACGCCGTCAAAAACCATTGCCATCTCGGCAAGTTGTTCAACAAGTAAATCATAATCGCCGGATTTATGTCCGTAATATGGTTTTAATAATTCTATTAAATTATCTAAAGGATGTTTTTGATCGCCGATTCTTAATAATATATCTTGATTTTTTCTTTCTTTATAATTTTCTGTAAGTAAATATAAACTTTCGACCCAACCGCCTGCGATAACTAAAACTGCTACATCATTTCTTTCATTATCAATTAAATAAGAGTCTGCATTTCTATATGCTCTTGCAGAAATTTTTGTGAGAGAATCTTTGTTTGTTCCGTATTTTTCTATATCGGCAAATACCTTTTCGGTAAATGAATTCATAATATTTAATGAATGTGAAAGATTTTTTACAACATTAAAATATTTTGCCGCATCTGAATATTGTTCATAAATATTTATATAACCTAAATCTGCACCATAAACACCTAAATTCAATGCTTGTTTGTCGCTTGATGTATATTTTGATACGTTTGATGTTGGATTTACGGCATCTTGATTGTAGGTTGCATTTGTATTTTTTATGAGTTCGGCAATTTGAATTGGTGAAGGAATGCTGAATAATCGTCCGTTGAATTTAATAATTTTACCGACTGTTTCGTTTTGCATTTCGGTTGAATCAACTGCATTCTCGGCATTTGGATCTTCGCCTTTACATCCGTTACAGCCCGAAAATAATAGAGCCGAAAAGAATAATGACGAGATTATGAATATTTTTTTTTGCATAATTTTAGGTTTTCTTTTAAATAACAAATATAATAAAATTATAGTTTTTTTTTAATTCTAAAATTTTAAAATACAGTATTTTTTCAAAATAGATTTTGTTCTTTTAATATTTAAAGTTTAATTATTTCTTCTTTTATCTTTTCCATAAGCCAGCCCGGCGTTGATGTTGCACCGCAAATTCCAACACTTTCGGCATCAAAAAACCATTCTTTTTTTAGTTCACCGTAATCGCTCACAAAATACGTTTTTTCATTTTTTGATTTACAAACTTCATACAAAACTTTACCGTTTGAACTTTTTAATCCGCTAACAAAAATTATTACATCGTGGTTTTCGGCAAATGATTGTAACTGAACGTCTCTGTGCGAAACTTGACTGCAAATTGTATTGTTTGAAATAAAATTAATTTCGGAATTTCCTTGTTTTTCAAGCATTCTTTTTTTAATTTCTTCAATAATATCGGCATATCCTGTTCTGCTTTTTGTTGTTTGCGAAAATAAATTTATTGGTTTTGAATAATCTATTTTATCTAAATCTTCAAAATTTGAAATTACAAGTCCGCGATTATTTGTTTGTCCCAATAAACCGATAACTTCGGCATGTCCTTGTTTTCCGTAGATTATTAACTGACCGTCTTCTTCCGAAATTAAATCGAATCCTGTTTTTATTTTATTTTGAAGTTTTAAAACAACCGGACAAGATGCGTCTATTAATTCAATATTATTTTCTATTGCAATCTTGTATGTTTCAGGCGGTTCGCCATGTGCTCTAATTAAAACTTTACAATTTCTGAGTTCTTTATATTGTTCATAATCAATTGTTACCAATCCTTTGTCTTGAAGCCTTTTTACTTCAACATTATTGTGAACTATATCTCCCAAACAATAAAGTTTGTCAGACTTTTTTAATTCTGATTCAGCTTTTTGTATTGCATATACAACTCCGAAACAAAATCCGGAATTTGAATCTATTTCTATTTTCATTTAATATTTATTTTTCCGTTAATTAAATCAACGGCAATTTTTAATTGTTCTTCTCTTGTAATATCGCTGTTATCAATTAAAACGGCATCGTCGGCTTTTCTTAGCGGTGCTTCGTCTCTGTTTGAATCAATAAAATCTCGTTCTTCTATATTTTTAAATATCTCGTTGTAAGTAACTTTCATACCTTTTGAAATAAGTTCGTCATAACGTCTTTTTGCTCTCACATCGGGTCTTGCTGTTAGAAATATTTTTAAATCGGCATTAGGAAAAACAACTGTTCCAATGTCTCTTCCGTCCATAACAATTCCGCCGCTTTGGCCCATTTTTCGTTGTTGTTCAACTAATTTTTCTCTCACAAAATCTATTTTCGCAACAGGGCTGACCAGTTGTGAAACTTCAACTCCGCGAATTTCAGTTTCAATATTAACATTATTTAAAAATGTTTCCGATATTTTTTTTCTGTCAATAAACCTAAAATCGATATTAATTAAATTTTGTTCAAATGCTTTTCTCAATTCCGTTTCGTTAATTTGATTTTCGGAATCAATTAAATTATATTGAATTACGTATAATGTAACGGCTCTGTACATTGCTCCGGTATCAATAAATTTATACGAAAAATAATCGGACAGTGCTTTTGCCAATGTGCTTTTTCCGCACGACGAATGTCCGTCTATTGCTATAATTAATTTATTTTTATTCACTAAATTAAGATTTTATTGATTAGTTATATTAACTTTTTGATTAGTCTTTCTTAATTCTTTCAAATTAAGATAAAATGAAAAATTGTTTGAACCGCCCGCCAAATGATATGTCGAACGCGAAAAACTTATTCCCCATTTTTTAAGTTTAACTCCAAATCCCCAAGAAATGCCTGTTGCGCCCGATTTATCAATAATTTTAAGTTCCTGATGCCTTTGATGATTATATGAAATTGCGGCATAAAAATTTTCAAAAGGAACAAATTCAACTCCAAGAATTATATGACGAAACGAATTATCGAGAATTCCGACGAAATCAAATTTTGATGTATCAATATCAGTATTAAAAATATATGTTTGAGAATCAGGAATCGAATAATCCAAATTCCACATATTTAAATGATGTGCTGTTACATTTACCGAAAATGGTGCATGTTCGAGCTTTTTTGTTATTCCGGCCTGAATATCAAAAGGAAGTTTTTCAAAATTTCCTTCATAATATGGTTTCAATTGAGTTCCTGCATTTTTAATTAAAAAAGATGCTGACAAACCGGACTCGGCTAAATAATTTATTCCTGCGTTAAATGCAATTCCCACAGAAGTATAAGATTCTAAATGCGAATAAATTGGAATAAAAGTAATTCCGCCGGTTATTTTATCGGTAATTTTTTTTGACCACATTATGTTTAAAGAATAATCGGCAGCACTAAATTCACCTGAAATAATTCCGGATTCGTCGGCTGCAATAAATTTTCCGTAATTAATATATTGTATTCCGAATGCTAAAACTCCTATTTTTTTAAAAGTTTTTGCATAACCCGCGTAACCGAAATTTATATCGGAAAAATATGGAACGTAATTTATAACTAATTTATCCGACATGCTTTCTTTTAGCAATGCAGGATTATAAAAAACCATGCTTAAATCGTTGTCGTTTATAGAAATGTTTTTTCCGCCAAGTGCAGAAACTCTTGCAGAATTTGATAAATTTAAAAACTCAAAAACACCGGTTCCGCCTGTTTGTGCTTGCAATAAAACCGGAAATAATAATAGAAAATATGTAAATCTTAATTTCATTAATAATAGATTTTAATCTTTAAGCAAAGATAAACTTTTTTATATTCCTTCTAATAATTTAATTTTGGGTTTATTTTATAATTCGATTTAAAAAACTACAAATATGAATATTATCCGAAATTTTATTGATAAAAATCAAAAAATAAATAATTGGGAAGATATAAAACCTTATCTCGATGATTTGCAAAACAGAGAAATAAAATCTTCCGAAGAACTTCTAAAATGGTGGAAAGACAGAAGCGAAACAGATGCTTTTTTGGAAGAAGAAATGGCTTGGCGTTATATTAAAATGAGTTGCGACACAACGGATAAAAATCTTTCGGACAGTTTTAATTTTTTTGTTTCCGAAATTGAACCAAAAGTTTCTGAATATGCCGATATTCTTGACAAAAAATTTATCAATTCAAAGTTTTTAAAAGATTTGGATCCCGAAAAATATTTTATTCCCGTTAGAGCTATTAATAAAGAAATTGAACTTTTTAGAAAAGAAAACATTTCTCTTTTTGCCGAAATGCAACAAAAAGAACAAGAATACGGAAATACTGTTGCTGCAATGACAATTACATTTAACAACGAAGAAATGACTTTGCAAAAAGCCGGAAATTTCCTGAAAAATACCGACAGAAATGTCAGAAAAACAGTTTTTGAATTAATAAACGAAAGACGTTTTAAAGACAAAGATAAATTGAACGATTCGTTAACGGATTTAATTTCCATAAGACATAAAATTGCCGTAAATGCAGGTTTTAATAATTATCGCGATTATAAATTTGCAGCGCTTCAGCGTTTCGATTATAATGTTGACGATTGTATTACTTTTCATAATTCGATAAAAGAATTTGTAGTGCCGTTTGTTGACGAAATTTATAAAAACAGAAAAGAAAAACTTTCTCTCGATAAACTAAAACCTTTCGATTTGGAAGTTGACCAAGAAAATAAAGAACCTTTAATTCCTTTTAAAACTTCGGACGAATTATTGGAAAAATCTATAGAAGTATTTTCGCGAATAAGACCAAAATATGGTGATTTTCTTAAAATTATGAAAGAAAACGGATATTTGGATTTGGAATCGAGAAAAGGAAAATCGCCGGGCGGATTTAATTATCCGTTATACGAAAGCAATATTCCGTTTATTTTTACAAATGCCACCGGAAATTTACGTGATGTTGAAACCCTTATGCACGAAGGCGGACACGCAATTCACTCGTTTCTTAGCAGCGATTTGGAACTTGTAGATTTCAAAGGTCTTACTTCGGAAATTGCCGAATTGGCTTCTATGTCGATGGAACTTATTTCGATGAGCGAGTGGCAAGTGTTTTTTGAAAATAAAGATGATTTAATTCGTGCAAAAAGACATCAATTAGAAGGAATTTTAAATGTTTTGCCGTGGATTGCAAATGTTGATAAATTCCAGCATTTACTATATTTAGCACCTGAACATACGCACGAAATACGAGAAGAAATGTGGAGAAATACCGCAAAAGAATTTGGCTCGGAAATAATTGATTGGGACGGTTACGAAAAATATTTCGACAATAATTGGCAAAAGCAATTACATATTTTTGAAGTTCCTTTTTATTATATCGAATACGGTTTTGCTCAACTTGGAGCAATTGCTGTTTGGCGAAATTTTCTTCAAAATAAAGAAACAGCTTTAAACAATTTTGAAAATGCGTTGAAATTAGGTTATTCAAAAACGATTCCCGAAACATACAAAACAGCCGGAATAGAATTTAATTTCTCGAAAGAATATATCAGTGAATTAATGGAATTTGTGAAATCGGAATTAGAAAAACTTAAATAATTTTTTACATTAAATAATTTTTTTCTAAAATTTTAGTTTTATAGTAAAAGAATCTAAAAACCGATGAAAACCAAACTGACTGCAATTTTTATATTTATTTTTTTAACAATTAGTGCATCAGCACAAAACGAAATTGTGCAAAACCTTAGAAACTACGACAGAAGACCACTTCATTTTGGTTTCACAATTGGGTTAAACTCGGCAGATTTCATTGTTAGAAACTCCGATAATTTCTTTGACATCTCAGAAATTGGAAAAGTTTTTGGAGTTGAAGCAGAACAAAGTGTCGGGTTTCATCTTGGTCCGATTTCAAATTTCAGAATAAACGACAATCTTGATTTGAGAATTCTTTTTGATTTAACATTTTCGCAAAGAAACCTTAATTATTATATTTTAACCGATGTTGTTGAAAACGGAGTTCCACAATTTGAGAACTATACAATGAAGCTAACATCAACATTTATAGAATTTCCGGTGCTTTTGAAATACAAATCGCAAAGAATAAATAATTACAGAATTTATGTTGTTGGCGGTTTAAATCCAAAAGTAGATTTGGCGGCAAAAAAGAAAATACCTGAAATTGAACAACCAAAAATCAGAATAAAACAACCCGATTTATTTTATGAATTAGGATTGGGAATTGATTTATACACAACATATTTCAAGTTTTCGCCCGAAATAAAATTCGGAACCGGTTTTAAAAATATGCTAAATCAAGACGGAACAGAATATTCAAGTTCAATAAAATACTTAAAATCAACAATGTTTATGTTGTCGTTTCATTTCGAATAAAAATATTTTTCCAAATAAATAATTAGTTTGAAAAAGTCTGAAATTCTTTAACGTTTTTCAGACTTTTCATTTAGTAAATCAATCTAAATTTTGATATTAGCAATTATCATCTTTACTTTGAAAAAAATATCTTTTTTAAAATCATGATAAAAGAAATAAGCATTTCGTTAACTCCCGAACAATCGGCAAAAGAAGATTTAATGGCACAAGCTGTTGCCGATGAATTAAAAGTTTCGTTAGAAGAAATTAAACATATAGATATAATAAAACGCTCTATTGACGCAAGAAAAAAAGATGTAAAAATCGTTACCCTTTTAACAGTTTGGGTAAACGAAAAACCGTCGGAAAAATCCGATTTTGAATATAAACCAAACGATGTTTCCATGAGTCCGGAAATAATAATTGTGGGCGCAGGTCCTGCGGGACTTTTTGCTGCACTTTCACTTATCGAAAATAATTTAAAACCGCTGATTCTCGAAAGAGGAAAATCCGTTTCGATGCGAAAAAGAGATTTGGCAGATATTAACAAAAACAGATTTGTGAATCCAAACTCAAATTACTGTTTCGGCGAAGGCGGTGCAGGAACTTTTTCCGACGGAAAACTTTACACTCGTTCCTCAAAACGCGGCGATGTTAAGAAAATTCTGGATTTACTTAAAATGCACGGAGCCGACGAAAAAATTCTAACAGACGCACACCCGCATATCGGAACAAATAATTTACCTCGAATTATCGAAAATATTCGGAAAACAATTATTTCTGCCGGAGGAGAATTTATTTTCGATTCAAAAGTAACAGATTTGATTTTAAAAGAAAACGTAATTAAAGGAGTTGTAACCGAAAAAGGCGATAAAATTATTGGTAAAGCAGTAATTTTGGCAACAGGTCATTCTGCAAGAGATATTTATGAAATGCTTCATTCAAAAGGAATTAAAATTGAAGCAAAAGCTTTTGCAATGGGCGTTAGAGTTGAACATCCGCAAGATATAATTGATTCGGTTCAATATTCATGCGAAATAAGAGACGAATATTTGCCGGCTGCGGCATACAGTCTTGTTACGCAAGCCGAAAACAGAGGAGTTTATTCGTTTTGTATGTGTCCCGGCGGGTTTATTGTTCCTGCTGCGACTGCTCCGGAAGAAATTGTTGTTAACGGAATGTCGCCTTCAACCAGAAATTCGTATTATGCAAACTCCGGAATGGTAGTGGAAATAAAAGTTGAAGATTTTCCCGAACAAGAAAAATATGGCGATTTGGCAGGATTAAATTTTCAAAAAACACTGGAAAGAAACGCATATTTAAACGGCGGAAACGGAATTATAGCTCCTGCTCAAAGACTTACAGATTTTGTAAAAGGAAAATTATCGCCCGATTTGCCCGATACTTCATATCATCCGGGTGTAATTTCATCGCCGCTTCACTTTTGGCTTCCTGAGAGTATCGGAAAAAGATTACAAGAAGGATTTAAAGTGTTCGGAAAAAAAATGTACGGATTTTTAACCGAAGAAGCAATAGTTTTAGGTGTTGAATCAAGAACTTCATCACCCGTAAGAATTCCGAGGGATAAAGAAAGTTTGCAACACGTTCAAATAAAAAATTTATATCCTTGCGGAGAAGGTGCAGGATACGCCGGAGGAATTGTTTCCGCTGCAATGGACGGTGTTAAATGTGCAGAAAAAATTGCCGATTCAATTTGAGAATTTGAGAATTTGAGAATTTGGAAATTTGAGAATTTGAAAATGTAAAAACCCAAACACGGGACAAGCTTTGCAAATTTGGAAATCCCTAAAAACCGGACAAATTGTGTAAATGTTCAAATTTGAAAATGGTTTTGTCAATTTT
>DZBS01000095.1 GCA_022729995.1 Draconibacterium orientale
TCATTCCGAATTTAAAATTTATTCCGGTTCCGTAAGTTAATAAAGTTTCACTGAAATCGAGAGTTGTAGGGTTTACTTGAATGTATGTTCCGGGTTCTGTAACACTTTCGGCATAAATATCTGCATATCCTGTTTCCTGATAATCAGTTTTTTGAGAATATGAAACATTTGCAAAACCAACAGTTCCTCCCAAATATAAAAAATCTCCTATATTTCCGGCAAAACTGAAATCATAAACACCTGTTCCGCCTTTTCTTACAACAGATTTTCTTTGAGTTTCGCCATATTTTGCATCATCGGTTACGAAAGAAAAATATTCGCTGAGTGTGTTATCATAATCAATAATGTGAATTGAATCTGCTAAGTTTTCTCTAAAAATGCTCCATCTGTCATTATAAATATCATCGTACGGTGAATTTGCATTATAAACAAAATAATCAATAATTGAACCGTTTGAATTTACTCCGGAAACAATTATATCTTGTCTGAAATCATTTGTTCTGTTATAATTAATTGCAAAACTAAATTGTTTAAAAGTTTTTCCTTCGCGGTTGCTGACACCTGCATATCCGAAATTTGTGATTGACATTCCAACTTTGTTTTCACTTCTCATATTTCCTTGAAATGTTCCTTCGGAATTATCAATTATAAAATTTGGAGTAAAAGTTATTGTTGTGCTTTTAAAAACTCCCAGTCCGGCAGGATTTGAGGAAGTAACCGACAAATCGGCACCAACGGCGGAAAGTGAATTTCCCATTGCTGCAGATTTTGCGGTTGAATTGCTAAACTGAAAACTGTATCTTAATGCATCAACTTGGTTTTGAGAAAATGAAGTAAAACCGATGAATGCAAAGATTATGCATAAAACTATATTTTTTTTTAACATAATGTTTGGTTTGATAAATTAATAAAAAATAGGTTCAGGAAAACCCTCACAGACTTGCTGTGAGGGCGGATAAGTTGTGTTGAAACTGATTTATCTCCTTCCTGAATTAGATCTTGAATTACTTGATGAAGAACTGCTGCCCGATGAACTTCGTGAAGAACTTCCTGATGAATTACTTGAACTTCCAGAACTTCTATTATATGAACCGCTTGAGTTTGAACTTCCGGAACTGCTCCTGTTACTTGAACTTCCGCTGTTGCTTCTAACATTTGATGAACCGCTTGAGTTTCCGCTATTGCTGTTAGTGTTTGTTCTGTTATATGTGTTTCCCGAATTACTGTTTGAATTTTCGGAATTTGTTCTATTGTAATTTGTATTTGAATTATTGTTATTATTTACATTAGTTCTGTTATCCGTATTGTTACTTCCGCTACTGTAATTTGAACCTGATCCTGAATTTGGTCTTGTATAAGAACTGCTTCCGTTTTCACCGTTACTGCTTCTGTAACCGGATGTTGTAGAATTAGGTCTGTTATAGCTGTTTACATTTTCAGAATTACTGTTTTCTACATTTGTTCTGTTGTAATTAGAATTGTCATAATGACTTCTTGTACTTCCGGAGTTATTGTTTGTATTATTGTCAATATAACTGCTGTTTTGTCTGTTATCGGTGTTTCTGTAAGTATTACCGTTTGTATTTCCGTTAGTGGTAGTTCCTGAATTTACTCTATTGTCGGTATTTCTGTTTACATTTCCGTTATTTGTATTATTTGTATTATTTGTATTATTTGGGTTTACTCTGTTGTCTGTATTCCTGTTAACATTTCCGTTAGTATTTGTGTTTCCGCTATTGTTTGGGTTAACTCTGTTGTCGGTATTTCTGTTAACATTTCCGTTAGTATTTGTGTTTCCGCTATTGTTTGGGTTAACTCTGTTGTCGGTATTTCTGTTTACGTAAACATTAGATGTATTATTTCTTACAACAGTTGACGAATTATTTCTGTGAACATCATTTCTTACTGTGTTATCGGAAACATAATTTCCGTTAGTGTTTTTGTTGTAATCGCTTGTTCTGCTAACGTCATTTCTGTGAACGTTATTTCTAATGTATGAATTGTTAGTTCCGCTTCTGTGTCCGTAAGAATTGTAGTAATTATTTGAATAATAATTATTATATCTGTAATTGTTATAATAATAATCATTATATCCATAGTAATGAGGGCGATAATAATAACTTCCGTAATATCCGTAATAACTTGGACTATAATAGCTTGAATATCCCCAACCCCAATAGCTGTATGGTCTGTAATACGGACGATAGCTGTAATAATATGAAGGATAGTAATAGTCATAATAATTATACCAACCGCCATAAGTGTAATAATCATTATAATAGTCCGTAACTATATATGTATCTCCGTGAAATCTTCTCAAGCGTGAGCTGTATGACGGATAATCGTTAATAATATATACATCTCCTCCACTGTTTCCGTCAACTACAACAGTGTTATTACCGGTATTGTCATCAGAATAAACTTTAACGTCGGTATTATTGTCTGCGTAATTATCATATATTTGACCATCGGTTTTCACATCGTCAGTAGCATTATTTGTATTGTTATCCTTAACAATTACTGTTGTATTTGAAGGATAAGCATCATCATATACGCGAACAACCTTTGTTGTTGTGCACGAGCCTAAAAATATTAAGGCTGAACTGAATAAATAAAGTAAGTTTTTCATTTTAATTTCCTCCTAATGTTTGATTAATTATATTTCCTAATACATATTTTCCAAAAACTATACCGGAAATTTAATATTTTATTTTAAAAACCTTAATAAAATTGAGGTATATAGAAATCCGTTAAACATGATAATCAATTTGTAAAACACAAGAATTTATCTGCAATCCGTTTTTTACAAATTTCGCATGATATTTTTTTTATAGATTTTATTAAATTAAATTTGATGATTAAAAACTTAAAAATATATTTTATGAAAAACTTTAATTATTTTATTGCAGTGATTTTCTTTACAGTATTTGCTGTTTCATGCAATCAAATGTCGGAAAAGAAAGATAATAAAGACACAGTTGTTGAGAAAGAAGTAATTTTAAATAAGCCTTCAAACGAAGATTATAAGAAACTTATTGTTAACAGAGATACGTTTCAAATTAAAGATGCGAAGAAACCTACAGATTTTGAATTAAAACATACTCCGGAAATTATTATTGGTGATGTTAACGAAAAAGGATTAACTAAAGTTTCGGTCAGTATTGGATCAAAAGGCATTATTCATCCTTCAATTCCTGAACATTGGATAGATTTTGTTGAAGTTAAAGTTGATGATTCTCAAATTGAGAAAATAATTAATGCTCCCGGTGAAAACACTAATAAAGCAGAATTTTATCTAAACTTAAAAAATGCAAAAATTATAAATTGCACTATTGGTTGTAATTTACACGGAATTTGGTCTAATTCTTTAAAAATTAAATAATTTATTTTAGATTTCTGAAATAATATTTGTCGAAGTCTTCAGTAATAAAAAAAAATCTGCTTACTGAAGACTGTCGACCGAAGACAATATTAAGATTTATCGTTTTTTCCTCTAACCGATTTTTCAATATCGTCCCATTCTTCTTGTTTAACCGAATCGAGCCAATTAAATTCACCGGCGCCGGCAATCCATTCACCGCCATCTATTGTAATAACATCACCGTTGATATAACCCGAAAAGTCGGATATTAAATATGTTGCTAAATTTGCGAGTTCAATGTGATTACCGACTCTTTTTAAAGGAATTCTGTTCAATAATTTTTGTTCGGAAGCATCGTCCGGAACAAGTCTTTTCCAAGCTCCTTCTGTTGGAAATGGTCCCGGAGCAATTGCATTTAATCTGATTCCGTATTTTCCCCATTCAGAAGCAAGCGAGCGAGTTAAATTTAAAACTCCGGCTTTACTTATTGCCGACGGAACAACGTATCCGCTTCCGGTTGATGCATAAGTTGTTACAATGTTTAAAACTATTCCCGGAATTTTATTTTTTATCCAATATTTTCCCATTGCTAAAGTAAAATTATAAGTTCCTTTCAAAACAATATCAACAATCGTATCAAATGCTTTATAACTAAGCCTTTCTGTAGGACTAATAAAATTTCCGGCAGCATTATTTACAAGAATATCAACTTTCCCAAACTTTTCTATTGCTGTTTCAATAACTTTTTCATTCTCAAACGGTTTTCTAACATCAGCTTGTAAAGCTAAAACAGGAAATCCGGTTTTTTTACTAATTTCTTCTGCGGTTTTTTCCAATATATCAAGCTTTCTGCTTGTAATAACCACATTAGCTCCCAATTCCGAAAACCTCTCTGTCATTGATTTTCCCAGACCTGTTCCGCCTCCGGTTACAATAATCGTTTTCCCTTTTAATAAGTCTTCTTTAAACATATTTTGTTTTTTATGAGATTTTAAATTCTTAAGCAAATATATAGATTTTTAAATTGATATACATATTTGAAAATAATAGAAACTTTATCGGAAATATTTTTAAATTTGTAACCCTTTTTTTCAATAAAAAATGAAAATTTGATTTTGATTTTATTGAATTTCAATATTTTTAAAAGAAAATTGTGGCTCAAAAAATATTATATTTTGTTAACTTTACGGTTATTGTTTTTCAAAATTTAAAAGTAATGAATAAAAATAGAATTGGAAGGATTTTCCTTATTTCATTTGGTGTTATAATGACACTTGCCGGAGTTGCAAGTATATATTTCTTGATAATTGATCCGTTTAAAAAAGTAAATTTAGACACAATTTCCGACAGTGTTTTGTTTTTTATTGTTGGTCCGGCTTTAATTTATATTGGGAATAGTTGGAAAAATAAAGATTTTACAAAAGAAAATTAGTTTTATATCAGATAAAATTGAAAAAATATTTAAAATGATTGAATTTATACTAAATAATAAACTTATTAAAACCAAAGTCGGTGAAGGAATAAGTTTGGCCGATTTTATCAGATACAATCAAAACCTTAAAGGCACAAAAATCGGTTGTCGTGAAGGCGATTGCGGAGCTTGCACGGTTTTGTCGGGCGAATTATTGAACGGTAAAATTTATTACAAATCAATAACTTCGTGCATAACACCGCTAAAATTTGCTCACGGAAAACATATTGTTACAATTGAAGGAATTAACAAAGAAAATTTAACCGAAATTCAACATCATTTCCACGAACATTCTGCAACACAATGCGGTTTTTGCACTCCGGGTTTTGTAATGTCGCTCACTGGTTTTAGCATAAACACAAAAAAAACAGATTTTTCGCAAGGAATAAATGCAGTTGCCGGAAATATTTGTCGTTGCACCGGTTACAAATCAATTGAAAAAGCAATTTTTGATATTTCCGAAGCTTTAAAATCTAAACCCGAAACCGACGAAATCGCTTGGCTGATAAAAAATAATTATTTGCCCGAATATTTTACCGAAATTCCTGAAAAGTTAAAGCAAATTAAGCCTTTGGAAAATATTGAAGGAAAAATTGTTGGCGGAGGAACCGATTTATATGTTCAAAATGCCGACGGAATGTCCGAAAAGTCTGTAAGATTTATTTTACCTGCCGATAAAACCGATAAAATAAGAATTTACGAAAATAAAATTATAATTCACTCGTCAACAACAGTTTCAGAAATAATCAATTCCGAAATAATCAAAAATATTTTGCCACATTTAAAAAAGCAACTTTTATTAATTTCTTCGGAACAAATTAGAAATACGGCAACAATTGCCGGAAATTTCGTAAACGCCTCACCTATTGGCGACATTACAATAATATTTCTGGCACTTAATTCAAAAATTAAAATTAATTCCGATAATTCATCACGAGAAATTTATTTGAAAGATTTTTATAAAGGATATAAAATTTTAGATTTAAAAGAAACAGAATTTATTGAAAATCTGAGCTTTGAAATTCCCGAAAACGGATTCAAATTTAATTTTGAAAAAGTGAGCAAACGAAAATATTTAGATATTGCAAGCGTAAATACGGCAATTTCATTAAGCATTAATGAAAATATCATTAAAGAAATTCATGTTTCAGGCGGCGGAATTGCTCCGATTCCAATGTATTTTTCCAAAACATCTGAATTTTTGAAAGGAAAAATAATCAATAAAGAAATAGTAATGTCAGCTTCTGAAATTTTGTTGTCGGAAGTTTCTCCTATTTCTGATGTCAGAGGAAGTAGCGATTATAAAAAACTGTTGCTGAAACAATTATTTCTTGCACATTTTATTGAGCTTTTTAGTATTGAGATTTGAGATAAAATTTATTTCTAAATACTTAATACTAATTACTAAATACTAAAAAAATGAAAAACACCGATTCAATAAGCCATTTACAAGGCAAATCAATATATATCGACGATATTCCCGAAATTAGCGGAACACTTTTCGGATTAGTTTTCGATTCTACAGTTGCTCATGCTAAAATTTTGAATATTGATTATTCTTTGGCTTTAAATCTTGACGGAGTTATTGATATTCTTACATTTAAAGATATTCCGGGCAGAAATCAAATCGGAACAATTATAGAAGACGAACCGCTTTTTGCCGAAGATGAAGTTCATTTTGCAGGACAACCAATTGCGTTTATTGTTGCCGAAAGTGAAATTATTGCTCGAAAAGCCCGAAAACTTATTAAGATTGAATTTGAAAATAAAAAAATAATTACAGACCCGCGAGAAGCTTTTAAAGAAAAAAGTTTTATAACAAATCCTCGAACTTTTAAAATTGGCCACATTGATTCTGCTTGGGAAAAATGTAAATATATTTTTGAAGGAAACGCAAAATCGGGCGGTCAAGAGCATTTATACTTGGAAACTCAAGGTGCATACTCTGTTCCGAGTGAAAAAGGAAATATTAAAATATATTCTTCCACACAAGGACCAACTTCGGTTCAAAAAATTGCTGCAAGAGTTCTCGGTGTTTCGATGCACAAAATAGAAATTGACGTAACTCGTCTCGGCGGCGGTTTTGGAGGAAAAGAAGATCAAGCAACTACTTGGGCTGTAATGACTGCACTTGCTTCGCAAAAACATAATCGTCCGGTAAAATATTCGCTCAACAGACACGATGATATGCGAATGACAGGCAAACGACACCCTTATGATTCGGATTTTAAAATCGGACTTTCCGAAGATTTGAAAATATTAGCTTACGAAGCAGATTTTTATCAAAATTCGGGAGCTGCTGCCGATTTATCAACCGCAATTACCGAAAGAACTTTGTTTCACGCAACAAACAGCTATTTTATTCCCAATACTCGAACAACAGTTTATTTATGCAAAACAAATTTACCGCCGAATACTGCTTTCAGAGGTTTTGGCGCTCCGCAGGGAATGTTCGTTATTGAAGCCGCAATTCATAAATCAGCTTTAGAAATTGGCGTTTCTGTTGAAGAAATTCAAAAAAAAAATCTTATTAAAATAAATGAAGAATTTCCTTACGGACAAAAAGCCGACGAAAACGGAGCAGTAAATTCTTGGAATGAAGCAGATAAAACATATCAATTTAAAAAACTTTTTGCTGAAACAGAAAAATTCAATTCAGAAAATAAATATCTGAAAAAAGGAATTTCGGTAATGCCTGTAACATTCGGCATTTCGTTTACCAATACAATGATGAATCATGCACGAGCTTTGGTTCATATTTACCAGGACGGAAGTGTGGGAATCAGCACCGGAGCCATAGAAATGGGACAAGCAGTGAACACAAAAATTATGCAGGTTGCTGCTTCGGTTTTAAATATTTCTGCCGAAAGAATTAAAATTGAAACTACAAATACTACCAGAGTTTCAAATACATCGCCGACAGCCGCAAGTTCGGGAGCAGATTTAAACGGAAAAGCAACAGAAATTGCATGCGAAAATTTATACAAAAGATTAACAGAATTTGCCGGAAAATATTTAAAATCCGAAGGAAAAAATATCAGTATAAAAAATGAAACAGTTTTTATTGATGAAAAACCGAGCGATTTGAAATGGGAAAAACTTGTTGAACAAGCGTTTTTTGCTCGTGTTGCAATTTCGGAAAACGGTCATTATGCAACTCCCGAAATTCATTTCGATAAATCGAAGGAAAAAGGTCATCCGTTTGCTTATCATGTTTATGGAAACGCTGTAACAACAGTAACTTTAGATTGTATAAGAGGAACTTACGAAATAGATTCGGTAAAAATTGTTCACGATTTCGGCAAAAGTATGAACCCTCTTATCGACAACGGACAAATTGAAGGAGCACTTATGCAGGGAATCGGCTGGGTTACAATGGAAGAAATTGCTTTTAATAATGAAGGAAAACTTCTTTCAAATGCACTTTCGACATATAAAGTTCCGGATATTTATTTCGCACCAAAAAATGTAGAAATAAAACATTTGGAAAGCGACGGACATAAATTTGCAATTATGAAATCGAAAGCCGTTGGCGAACCGCCTTTTAATTACGGAATAGGAACATATTTTGCAATTCAAAACGCTATAAAATCATTTAACAAAAACTATAAAATAATATACGATTCACCTGCAACACCGGAAAAAGTGCTGATGAGTTTGTATAATCAAGAGTGAAGGGTGAAGATTTTAGATTATTATCTATTGTCTAATATTTATTGTCTAAAATCTATAAAAAATGAACTTTGCAACACATATATTATCAATTTTAAAAGAAGGAAAATCGGCAGTTTTAATGATTGTTGTCGAAAATATCGGCAGCAGTTCCGGAAAAAGCGGTTTTAAAATGATTGTTGATTCCGACGAAAAACTTTTCGGGACAATAGGCGGCGGAATTGCAGAATTTAGAATTGTGTCGGAAGCAAAAAAAATGATTTCCGAAAATGTTTCAGAAACAAAATTGATAAGACAAGTTCATAACACCGCAAGCGAAACCGATAAATCGGGAATGATTTGCTCCGGCGAACACACTGTTGCGTTAATTCAAATTAAAAAAGATAAAATTGAATTCTTTAATAAAATATTAGAATCAATAGAAAACAATGAAAAATCAATTTTTAAAATAAATAAAAACGAAATATATTTTGAAAAATATTCATCGGAAATAAAAACCGGATTTAAAAAAGAAAATCCCGAAAAATGGGAATATTCGGAAATAATAGGAAACAGAAATTCGATTTATATTTTGGGAGCCGGACACGTCGGCTTAGCACTATCAAAAACGATGACCGATTTGGATTTTCATGTAGAAATATTTGATAACAGAAACGATTTAAACACATTTGAGCAAAACGAATTTGCAAACAAAAAGCATATTGTTGATTACGAAGAAATTGAAAAATATATTCCGGAAGGTGATAATATTTTTGTTGCGGTAATGACATTCAGCCACCAAAGTGATTTTTTAGTTTGCAGAAAATTATTAAAAAAGGATTTTAAATATTTTGGAATGCTTGCGAGTAAAAACAAGCTTAAAACAATAAAAGAAAAATTATCGGAAGAAGGATTTTCGGAAGCGGAATTGAATAAAATTTATTCGCCTATCGGAATAGACATAAAAAGCGAGACTCCGGCAGAAATTGCAATAAGTATTGCCGCACAAATTATTGAAATTAAGCATAGATTTGAGATTTGAGATTTGAGATATGAGATGTGAGAAAAAATAAAGAAATCTGCGGTTCTTTGCGAAAAACTTAGCGAACTCGTATGTAAAGAATTTAAACGCAGAGAAAAATTAAGGAGACGCAGAGTTACGCAAAGAAAAAAAAGATTAAAATCTCAGAGATATCTAAACTTAAAAAAAATATAAAAATGCATGAAAATGAAATCTCAAAAATAATTATTGGATGTGCCATTGAAGTTCACAAATTACTTGGTCCGGGATTATTGGAAAGTGCATATGAAGAATGTTTATATTTTGAATTGAAAAAAGCCGGATTAAATGTAGAGAAACAAAAATCATTACCTTTAATTTATAAAGATATTAAATTAGATGCAGGTTATAGAATAGATTTGTTTGTTGAAAATAAAGTTATTATAGAATTAAAAGCCTTAGAATCTATTAATGATGTTCATATAGCACAAGTTCTTACATATTTGAAAATATCAGAATGCAAATTAGGTCTATTGATAAATTTTAATGTAGTAAAACTTATTGATGGTCTTAAAAGATTAGTGAACAATTTATAGAAAATTTAAAAATGAATTTATTTTTTGAGGTAAAGATTTTTTTAGCAGATAAAATTTAAGAAGTCGTTGAAAAACACAATGAAAAAAAATATAACAAAATCTCTGCGGTTCTTTGCGAAAAACTTAGCGAACTTTGCGGTTAAATGAAAATGTAAATAGGTAAAGCAACAAGAAAATATCACAATTAAATTTAAAAAATGGAAAAAGTTTTTTCACAAATTAATGAACTCTCCAAAAAATATGGAGACTATACAGCTCAGAATTTATCTAAGCTTGTAAAAATTAAATCGCTAAGCATGCAAGAAAAAGACGTGCAGCTTGAACTTAAACGACAAATGGAAGAAGCAGGTTTCGACGAAGTAAGAATCGACGGACTCGGAAACGTTATCGGAAGAATAGGAAACGGGAAAAAAATTCTTGCTTTCGACGGACACATGGACACTGTTGACTTAGGAGAAATGACGAACTGGAGTTTCGACCCTTTGGGCGGCGAAATAAAAGAGGGATTTGTTCACGGTCGCGGAACTGTTGACCAAGAAGGCGGACCGGCAGCATTTGTTACTACCGGAAGAATTTTAAAAGAATTAGGTTTCGACAAAGACATGACAATTTATTTCGTAGGAAGCGTTATGGAAGAAGATTGCGACGGACTTTGTTGGAAATATATTGTTGAAGAAGAAAAAATAAAACCCGACTTTGTTGTCAGCACCGAACCTACAAACCTTAATATTTACAGAGGTCACAGAGGCAGAATGGAAATCAGAGTAACATTTAAAGGAATTTCGTGTCACGGTTCGGCTCCCGAACGCGGCGATAACGCAATTTACAAAGCTTCACGTGCCGCATTGGAAATAGAAAAACTTAACGAACGACTTGCATTCGACGATTTTCTCGGAAAAGGCTCGGTAACAATCTCAGAATTCAAATCCGGAAGTCCTTCACTTTGCGCTGTTGCCGATTATGCTCACATTCACTTAGACAGACGTTTAACTTGGGGCGAAACAAAAGAATCGGCCGTTAAAGAAGTTGAAGATGCAATAAAAGGATTAGACGGGAAAGTTGAAGTTCTTTATTATGAAGAAGTTGCATACACAGGTTTGAAATACGGAATGGAAAAATATTTTCCGACATGGAAAATTGAAGAAAACCACGATGCAGTACAAGCCGGCGTAAAAGCTTACGAAGGACTATTCGGAAAATCACCGAAAGTTGACAAATGGACATTTTCTACAAACGGAATTATGACAAACGGTTATTTTAAAATTCCGACAATAGGTTTCGGTCCCGGAAATGAAGTTTTGGCTCACGCACCGAACGAAAAAGTTCCGGTTAACGATTTAATTGTTGCAACAGCTTTTTATGCAGCTTATGCATACCTTATATAGATTTTAGACAAAAGACTAAAGACAAAAGAGTAAAAAAAATATTTTGTCTAAATACTAAATACTAAATACTTTATACTAAATATATGGACAAATTTAATGAATTAGTAAAAAAAATTGGCTCACAAAATGCCAATATGTTCGGAAAAGATTTTTTACTTACTTGGGAAAAATCCGAAGACGAATTAAAACAAATACTTTATGTTGCAGAAGCTCTAAAACATTTGAGAGATAATAATATTTCTTCAAAAGTATTTGATTCCGGATTGGCAATTTCAAATTTCAGAGACAATTCAACCAGAACAAGATTTTCTTATGCATCGGCATCAAACCTTTTAGGAATGGCTGTGCAAGATTTAGACGAAGGAAAATCGCAAATAGCTCACGGAGAAACAGTAAGAGAAACTGCAAATATGATTTCATTCTTATCTGATTTTATCGGAATTCGCGACGATATGTATCTCGGCGAAGGAAATAAATATATGAGAGAAGTAGGTGCAGCTCTTGACGAAGGTTTTGCACAGGGAATTCTGCCACAACGTCCGGGAATTGTTAATTTACAATGCGATATTGATCATCCCACACAATCAATGGCCGATTTGCAACATCTTGTAAAACATTTTGGAAGTTTGGAAAATCTTAAAGGCAAAAAA
>DZBS01000017.1:0-36860 GCA_022729995.1 Draconibacterium orientale
GCTCAGGCTGTCTATTAAATAGAAAACATAAAAATGTTAGGCGGTTTTCAAAAAAATTAATTGAAATAATATGAAAAACAATTTACAAAGAAACTTTGTTCTGACTGATAATAAAGAGTTAAGAGATAGATTAATTCAAATTATCGGCTACAATAATTATGAAAGAAATTTAGAACTTCGTTTCAATTTTCTTATTGAAAAAGAACTAAATTATGGTAATTATCTTGCAGAAGGACATTATATTAGCGGAGAAAATGTGAATATTAGCATGAATGCACATATCGAATATAATTATTTTCATAAACTTTCTGTAGAACAAATATTAGATTTACAAACTGCATATTGTGTAAAACTTCTCAAACATTGGAAAAAACATTACGAAACACCTAAAAATCTTCAAATTGATAATTTGATTGAAGATGTTGAGAATTATGTAAAACAATTGACAAATCTTCCGGAAAACTCGGAAAAAGCATTTATAAAACCCGAAAAATATTTTAAATTTTCTATGGTTACGACTATTTATGAAGGAATGAAATATAAATATAACTGTGATAAAATAAGAAGAATAATTGCAAATAATACAGCTCTTGAAGATTTTGGGGTAAGTATTAATGATATAATGATTTCACATAATATAGTTACAGGAAATTACTATGAAAAAATAAGCGAATACGGAGCAAGAAATAAAAATGCTTTTTTTATTCTTTCATTAGATTATGATACACTTTCGGAATTTGATTTTGAAGGACAAGTAAGATTTTTAGAAAATTCAATACTCGAAAGAACTGATGCTCTGAAACTGAATAAAATGAAACCAAAAGATTTTGATTACGAAAAGTTTAAAATATTAGTAAAAAAATCAATAAATGAATATTTGCTGAATAATGAAGAAGAGGCACTTGTCTAAGGGAAGTTTGCAAATCGCTTGTTTTTACAGTTAGTTTACCGGTTGGGCTAAAGCACCTGCTTTAGTCCAAATATCCTGCGCAGTGCAAAAGCAATTAGCAGTTTATGCATTTTTGAGATTCAGTCAATTCTGTTAATTCTGTTAATTCTTTTTTTGTATATTTGTATATTTACACCATTGTATCATTAATTTATTTTTTCTTCCAAAAGACTATATGAAGATTAAAACCTTTTTCAAAAATAATCTACACAAATATATTCCGGCTTTTAAATGGATTCCGGAATATAAAGGCAAGTTTTTCACAAGCGATATAATTTCCGGACTCACTCTTGCTGCTTATGCAATTCCTGTTTCACTTGCTTATGCTACACTTGCCGGACTTCCGCCTCAATACGGAGTTTACGGTTACCTTATCGGCGGTGTGTTTTATGCAATGTTTGGCACAAGCAAACAACTTGCAATTGGTCCAACATCGGCAATTTCAATGATAATTGGAATTGCTCTTGCAACTCTTTCAAAAGGAGATGTTCAAAGGTGGATAGATTTAGCTTCGGCAACTGCACTTCTTGTTTCAATATTAAGTGTCTTGTCGTATATTCTTCGATTGAGTAGTATTATTAATTTTATCAGCGAAACTGTTTTAGTAGGATTTAAAGCCGGTGCCGCTATTATGATAGGGTTAACTCAATTACCGAAAATATTTGGTGTGTCGGGTGGCGGCGACGGTTTTTTTAGCAGGCTCAAATCTCTTATCGAACAATTTCCGGAAATTAATTCTTATGTTTTTGTTTTCGGAATTGTTGCAATTGTTTTAATGATAACAGGAGAAAAGTTTTTACCCGGCAAACCTGTTGCTATTGTTATTGTTATAATTTCTGTTCTTTTAATAACTTTTTCTCCTTTAGGAAATTTAGAATTTAAAACAGTGGGCACAATACCCACAGGATTACCAAAATTACATTTTCCCGATTTTAGTTTTAATGATATACAAGCAATACTTCCTTTAGCAATAGCATGTTTTCTTTTGGCTTATATCGAAAGCGTTTCTGCAGCAAAAACATTGGCACAAAAGAACGATTATGAAATAGATGCAGGTCAAGAACTTCTTGCTTTGGGAATGGCAAATTTTGTAACGTCTTTAGGTCAAGGTTATCCTGTTAGCGGAGGTTTGTCGCAATCTGCCGTTAACGATAAAGCAGGAGCAAAGACACCTTTTTCACTTGTTTTTGCTTCAATATTTATTGCTGTTTGTTTATTGTTTCTCACCGGATTATTAAAAAATCTTCCGATTGTAATTTTAGCTGCAATAGTTTTGGTTGCAATAAAGGGTCTTATTGATATAAAGGAAATGAAACGAATGTATAAAGTTAATCGTTTCGATTTTATAATTGCCTTAACGGCTTTAATAAGTGTTATTGTTTTAGGTATTTTAGAAGGAGTGTTAATTGCAGCATTATTTTCGTTGGCACTTATTATAAGAAGTGTTTCGGCTCCGCACATTGCAATTCTCGGTCGTATTCCGGGTTCAAACCGATATACCGACATTAATCGTCATCCCGATAATTTACTTATTCCGGGTATTCTTATTTTTAGAGTCGAATCGGAATTGGTTTATTTTAATGTGGCAAACATTTACAAAAATTTGCATACAAAAATTGTTGAGCAAGAATCAGACTTAAAGTTTGTAATTTTCGATTTAAGTACATCTGCAAAAATAGATTCGAGCGGTGCGCGATTAATAAAGAGACTTTATATATATTTAAAATCTAAAAATATAGAATTTAAAGTTGCCGAAGCACATTTTGGTGTTAGAGATATTTTGAGAAAAGAAGATATTGAACATTTATTGGGACATGTGAGCCGCAGAGATAATTTACATGATGTTGTTATAAATGCAATTGGCGAAACCGAACCCGATATTAAAAAACAATTGGTAAAACCTACCAAGTTGCTAAACTCCGATATCGTTTCTCAAATAATTCTCGGAAATAATTATTTTACTCAATCGCATCCTGCCGAATTTTTTGAAACTTTTAAATATGAGCAAAAGCCTTATATTACTCTTGTTACTTGTTCAGATTCCAGAGTTCCTTTAAATGCTCTTATGCCCGACACTTCTAACAAAATTTTTGTGATTCAAAATATAGGAAATCAAATATTAACAACCGAAGGTTCGGTAGATTACGGAATTATTCATCTTAAAACTCCTATACTCTTATTTTTGGGACATTCGGATTGCGGAGCTATTAAAGCATACATAAAAGGTTTCGATAAAGAATCGTCGGAAATAAAACAAGAATTGGATTATCTTTTGCCCACAATTAAAGAATTTCCGGTTAATAACAATTTTGATAAATTTCATTCGCATGTTATTGAAAAGAATCTGGATTATCAGGTAAATATTGCATACAAAAAGTATAGAGAACTAATACAATCCGGTGAGCTTACAGTAATTGCCGCATTCTACGATTTTAAAGGCGAGTTCGACAAAGGAAAAGGAGATATTGTTATTGTAAATGTTAACAGAGAAAAGAATATTGATAAAATTCGCAATCTCGATATCTTTTCAAATCTTTCGGAGAAACAAAAAGAATTGCATGTGGGAAGATTGGAACAATAGAAATTAGTAAAAAGACAAAAGATATTAGTATAAAGACAAAGAAAACGAGACATGTTATTTACTTGTCTCGTTTTTTGTTTGCCGGCCAACCCGGGTGATAAATGGTGAGAGTCGCACCGGCAGTCAAATGACTGTTAGCCGTCTACTCGATTATGCGTATATTAATTCTTTATCGTGTAGATTTTCAAACTTAAATAAATTTTCTTTTATTGTAAAAAGTTTGTCGATAAATTTTTCCATTTTCTGTTTTGGGAATTTATTAACAATCCAAGCATTTATAAGTTCAATTGACATTAATGCTGTTTCATTAGATAATTCAATTGATATGACTAATTCATCAATTTTTGAATTATCAGATAATTCTGTAGAATTTATCCATGCTGAAAATTCAACATCATTGCATTGTGGTGTCTCTTGTATAATTCTGACGGCTCGATTTGAATTTTCGATTTTAAAATTATATATCGGATTTCCATCCATATACAAAGAACCATCCGGTTTAGTTGTTGTTAAATATTCTTTGAAATTTAATTTCTCAACCGATAATAAAGTATATATAAGTGATTTCCAAAATTCAATATTTTGAATATATACTTTTTCGTTTGTTATGAAATTTTTATATAAATGAGTTACCATAATCGTTTTTATTAAGAATTTATAAATGCTATTCCTGATTGTATTTCTATATCAACTCTTTCATGTTTTGTTCCATAAACTTTATATGAACGAAAAATGGAACCAATTATCACTTCATGAGGTCCTTGTTGAATAAACTCATTTGCTTTATTAAAAGCAATTTCTCTTAATTCTGATTCTTTTTTTGGAATTTTGCTTTTTAGGTTTTTCAAGCAATTTTAAACCTGCATTTTTTGTTAAAGGTTCATTTTGAGCCCATGATTCGGAAGCTTCTAGATTTTCTCCTTGTGCTTGTATCCTTCCACGATGTTTCATCTAAATATTTTTTAACAAACATAATCATTTATTTTAATTTATCCAATTTTGTATTTCATCATGTTGATTTACATATAACCATCCCTATATACCCCAATTTACAATTTATCAGTTTTGTAATGGTTATTAACGCTTGTGTAATAAATATCAAATATATATTTAATAAAAACCCGAAAACCGATGATAATTATGCAGGGTTTGTATGTAAAGACGTGGGCATAGCCGCTGCTTAACCGGAATAATAGAAATTTGTATAAAGACAAAAGATATTAGATTGTCTATTTTGTTTAATATCAAAAAAAAATAAATCCCACTAAGCACCTTTAAAGAGCATAGCCTTCAGGTTAAGGAAAATATTTTATAATAATGAGGTGATTAAATATGAATAGCCGTGGGTGAAACCCACGGAAAATAGTAAGAGTAATCAACAACCGTTAAGCGGTTGAACAATACCGGCCAATTTATATTCAAACACTTCGCTGTTGGTTTCTATTCTGCTTATCTTACCCCGTGTTTCACTCGGGGCTATTAACATTTAAGTCCTTCGGACTTACTCATAACAAATTTATTTACAACAAAATAAATATTATTTAATTATATTCAATTATCTTAGCCTGATGACTATGACTTCAAAAGTAGGAATTGTGACAATACATTTAAAAATATATTATTTTTATTGTGTAATTATAAGGATAATCATTATTCCCTTTAAGATATTTTGAAAAAAGCAATTTCTTCTTTCAACTCAAATGCTTGTGCCGACAATTCCTCCGAACCCGATGCAATATCTTCGCTTGCCGAAACATTATCCTGAGTAAGATTATTGAGTTGAATAATAGCCGAATTAATTTGTTCTATTCCTTTTTGTTGTTCTGCGCTTGCAACGGCAATTTCTTCAAGCAGTGAAGATGTTCGTCGAATATCGGGCATTACCGATTTCAATAAATCTCCGGATTTAACACTCCATTCATAGCTTTGAAATGCAACGTTCACAATTTCGTTTGCTGCTTTTCTGCTGTTTAGAGCCAATCTTTTAATCTCGGCTGCAACAACAGCAAATCCTTTACCTTTATCGCCGGCTTTTGCTGCTTCTATTGCCGCATTTAATGATAGTATATTCGTCTGAAATGCTATATCGTTAATTATTTCTATTTTCTTTGAAATTATCTTATTCGATTCTTCTGCACGACTTGAATATTCTATAATTTCTTCCATCAAATGTTTCGATTTTGTTGAAATTATTTCTGTTTGTTTTGCATTGTAAGCATTCTGAGAAACTGTTGTTTTAATTTCTTCAACTGTTCCGGTCATTTGCTCAACAGACGAAGCCTGCTCGTTAGCTCCTATTGCTAACTTTTGAGAAGAATCGCTGAATTTATTGCTCGCAGTTGCCAAACTTATTGCTCCCGCCGATATATTGCCCACTATATTATTCAATTTTTCGCGCATAATATTCAACTCTTTTGCTAAGTTGCCTATCTCGTCGTTTGTGTTAATTTTAATTTCATCGCTCAAATTACCTTTGCTAAATTCTATAAGTGCTTTGGAGATTGTATTAAAGGGTTTAATGATAAATTTTCCTATTAAATTAATAATTACCGAAATGATTAATATTGTTATTAAAATCATTACAGACAAGTTTAAGTAAAGCATTTTGCTTACAGAACCTATAAGTTCTTTTTCCGAAACATCAATGAGTAAATGCCAACCGATATTAGGAATTTGCCTGCTTATTGCATATCTTCTTTTGCCTGTAGAATTGTTATATTGAAAGGCTTTATTTTGAATTTTAATAAGATTTTCACTAATTCCGTCAAGTCCTTTAACGGCTTTTATGTTTTTCTTCGGGTCTTTGTCGCCAAATAAACTTATCATATCAGGATTTTCATGAATCTTAATATATCCGTCGCTGTTAAACATCATTACCGAACCGTCTTTTCCAATTTTATTATCTAAAATAAAACTTTTTGCATTAGATATATCAAAACTTACAAATACAACTCCCAAAAATGTTCCGTCGTTATCTAATAATTTCCTGTTCACAAACAAAGTCATCTTATGCGAAGTTGTGCTTATATCTACATTAAAATTTTGAATTTCATTATTCTTTTTGAAATTAAAATACCACTCATCGGCTTCTGTTAATGTAAGTTTATAACCTTCTTGGGTATAATATCCCAAAGTTTTATCAATAACAACTCCGACGTTTAAATTATATGCGGTGCTAATTTGCTTAAATAATTGTATCATCGGCTCAATATTCTTCGAATCATTTTTTGCCAAATCTATCAACATTGTGTTATTTGCCAACACATCGGCAATCATGGCATCTTTTAAAAACTTACTTTGAATTGCATTATCAATATTTTCGGCATTTACAGGAAGTTCGTTTTTCAAAACACGCGATATAATTTGATTTTTGGCATAGTTATAATTAAATAAGCTTAAACCTAAAAATGCCAATACAACAACTATTGTTATAATTGGCAGAATTTTTTTCCGAATGCTAATAAATTTAGAATTGCTCATAAAAATAAATTTGTATAGACCTGTTTTGTCGTGAATATGTTTGTTGCAATAATTATTCCTATCATTATTCCAATATTTGTAAAATTAAAAATATATACGATTATAAAACATTATTGTTGCAATTAATTCTTAATATAATATTTTATTTGATTATCCGTGTAATTACCTATTTTTTTTTCACTGAAAAATGTTTTTAATTAGAATTAATATATAGATTAAATGTATAATACAAACTCTCACTTATAAAGCACAACCGTCTGTTTAAGGATTATTTTTTATAATCACTTCGGACTTATTCATAACATGTTTGGTTACAACAAAATAAATATTATTTATTTCCTTAACCATACGGCTATGCCCAAAGAGGGAGAACTTTTTTTGTGACGCTTAATGATTAAGTGCTTTTTATTTTCAAATTAGGTCATTAGGCTTCGGCTACGCTCAGCCACCGAAGAAACCGGTCGTTGAGCGAAGTCGAAACGACATCATCTCATCAGCTATTATAAAATAAAAAAGGCGAATTTATTCGCCCTTTTCATTAACAACCTTGTGAAACTTAACAATTAACAATTATTTTTATATTTTTCCTTCATGCAAATCCCAAATAGGAAAACACATTTCATAATCATTCCAAACAATATCGCCATATTCAATTGAGAATTTTTTAAACAATTGCTTATCAAGATATTTTTTGGTCATAGGATTTTTGGCGCCGGTCAAGTAACTTGAGAAATCAATCAATCTCTCAACACCGTCGGAGAATATAAATTTAATTTGATACTCACTTACATAAACAGCATTATCTATTGAAATAACCATATCTATATTTTTTTAGTTATTTTTTCGGATGGGAATTCAATGTTATAAACAAAAAAATCAATCCACTTTCTAATAATATCATCACGATACAACTCAACCACCTTTTTGAACTTCTTTAAGTTTTGAGTATCTAAAGGAGCTTTACCCGTCACATCTTTTATTACAATCTCTTTAAATTTTCCGTTCTCAAAAACAATCTCGGCCTTACTTTCTTTATCTTGATATTTACCGTGAACATGAATAGGGTCATGCTCCTGTGAATAAAATAAAAAAATTAGTCCGAAGTATTCATATAATTTAGGCATAATCTTTTTTTACAAAGATAAAAAAAATATAATGTTTTTTTATTCAAGTTCAATAATTATATGTAACACTCATTCAGTTTAGAACTCCAAGTTAGGCTGAGTTTCCAAACTCAGTCGTTCTATGTTTTCAGGCTTAGCCTTTATATTATGTAAATAAATATCCGGCAAAATAAAAACGAGACCGGTTGCTATAAGTCGTCTCGTTTTCTTTTATCTTTAGTCTAATGTCTAAATACTTAATACTAAATACCAAGTTCTGCTTAGTTTCCAAACTTATGCTTGACGGGGTTTCACATATTATAACCCTTCTTTTTTATACTCATATATTTAAAATGATTTTTTATTATTATATTTGAAGTAAAATAAAATACTAAGTTTTATGGAAACAATTGTAAAACAACCATTAACTTCACTACAATTGGAGTTATTAAAAATATTTTCGAGAGATATTTCGGAAACTGATTTGCTGGAGATTAAAAAATTCTTAATTCAATATTTTGCTCAAAAAGCAATGGACGTTGCCGACAAAGTTTGGGAACAAAATAATTGGAATGAAAAAGATGAAATCCAATTTCTTAATGAACATAATAGAACACCCTATAAACACAAGAAATAGTGAAAATAGTTTTAGATACAAACATCTTGTGGGTTTCAATATCGAGATATTCAAAAACTCATTGGGTTATAAATGAACTTATTAATGGAACATATATTCTTTGTGTAACTACTGATATTTTAGATGAATATGAAGAAATTATTAGTCAAAAACTTGGTTCTGAAACCGCTAAAAGCATAATGGAACTGTTGGACAATTTACCTAATGTTGAATATGTAACAAAATATTATCGTTGGGAATTAATAGAGCAAGATTATGATGACAATAAATTTGCAGATTGTGCAATTGCTTGTAACGCCCATTATATTGCTACAAATGATAAACATTTCAATATTTTAAAACTTATTGCATTTCCCAAAGTGAATGTTATAAACCTAGATGAATTTAAATTAGTTATAGATACATTAATATAAATAGAGGTCATATAGTATCCAATATTTTTTACATTTGTTACCCCGTCGGGGCGTTAGAATTGTGTGTCAATTCAATTTCTACCGAGCTTAGATGCCTAACGGCACAATCAAATTTCATTAGGTGATATCGTTTCTAATCGGTTACAAAATAAAAACGAGACCGGTTGCTATAACCCGTCTCGTTTACCAATTGTCTTTATACTTATATCTAACTACTTAATACTAACTACTATTTATTTACAGAAAGGAATAAGTCTTTAAGCTGCTTATTGTCTATTTCGGCAGGTGCGTCAATCATAATATCTTTACCTGCGTTGTTTTTAGGAAATGCCATCACGTCGCGTATTGAATCGCTGCCGTTAAACATAGCCGTCCATCTGTCGAAACCAAATGCAATACCGCCGTGAGGAGGAGCGCCGTATTTGAATGCACTCATAAGGAACCCAAATTGGTTTTCGGCTTCTTCGTCGGTAAAACCTAATGCTTTAAACATCTTTTGTTGCATTTCGGTATCGTGTATTCTTATTGAACCGCCGCCAATTTCGGAACCGTTAATAACTAAATCGTAGGCATTGGCTTTTATGTTTTCGGGTTTTGTGTCCAATAAATGTTCTTCGCCAATTTTTGGTGCAGTGAACGGATGATGCATTGCATGTAATTGTCCTGTTTCTTCGTCTTTCTCAAATAAAGGAAAGTCGATAACCCAAAGCGGAGCAAATACTTTATTATCTCTAAGTCCTAATCGGTTTCCCATTTCATGTCTTAGTTCGCTAAGAGCAGCCAATGTTTTAGATTTAGCTCCCGATAATACAAGTATCAAATCGCCGGCTTGCGCACCTGTTGCTTGTGCCCATTTCATTAATTCATCTTGATTATAAAACTTATCTACGCTCGATTTAATGGTTCCGTCGGTATTATATTTTGCATAAACCATTCCCATAGCGCCAATTTGCGGTCGTTTCACAAATTCGGTAAGTTCGTCGAGTTGTTTGCGAGTAAATTCCGATTGTCCTTTAACGCAAAGAGCTCCAATATATTCGGCATCGTCAAACACTTTAAAGTCTTTTCCTTTAACAATTTCGGTAACATTGTTAATTAACATTTCAAATCTAATGTCGGGGCGGTCGTTGCCGTATTTCTCCATTGCATTGTCGTAAGTAATTCTCGGGAAATTATCTTTAAAATCGATATTCTTAACTTCTTTAAACAGATATTTTGCCAAGCCTTCAAAAGTTGTAAGAATATCTTCTCTTTCAATAAAAGACATTTCACAATCAATTTGTGTAAATTCAGGCTGACGGTCGGAACGGAAATCTTCGTCTCTAAAACATTTAGTAAGCTGAAAATATTTATCGTAGCCCGATATCATAAGCAATTGTTTAAAAACTTGCGGCGATTGAGGCAGTGCATAAAACTTTCCGGCACTCATTCGTGAGGGTACCACAAAATCTCTTGCACCTTCGGGTGTTGACCGAATAAGAAATGGTGTTTCAATTTCAAGGAAACCTTTATCGCTTAGGAATCTTCTTACTAATTGAGCCATAAGATGTCTTAGCATTAATCCTTTTTGAAGAGGTTTACGTCTAAGATCGAGGTAACGGTATTTCATTCTGAGTTCCTCGCCTCCGTCTGTCTCGTCTTCTATGGTGAAAGGCGGCACTTCGGACTTGCTAAGAATTTCTATATTGCTTACAACAATTTCAATTTCGCCGGTTGTCAGTTCTTTGTTTTTGTTACTTCTTTCGGCAACAGTTCCTTTAACTTTAATAACAAATTCGCGTCCAAGTTTGCGAGCTTGTTCGCTAAGTTCTGGTTTAGAGTTTTGGTCTATAACAAGTTGAGTGATTCCGTATCTGTCTCTTAAATCAATAAAAGTCATTCCGCCAAGGTTTCTAATCTTTTGAACCCAACCGCTAAGTAATATTTCTTTATTAACGGCATCAATTCTTAATTCGCCGCAATTGTGTGTTCTATACATTATTGTTATATTGAAATTAAAATGCAAATATAATTATTTAGAATATCTTCTTAAAAACTATTTTTTAAGATTGATATTTTATTTATATTTATTAATACATTTGGCTCAAACAAATGTACACATTAAATAAACTTGTATCCGTCAGACCGCTTGAAGCGGTCTGACGGATTATTCAATAATTTTGGCTAAAACTTATATATCATGACAGATTTTTTTTCCGACGAATATTTTATGAAAGAAGCCTTGAAACTTGCAAAAGAAGGTTTAAATAACGGCGAAGTTCCTGTTGGAGCAATTGTTGTGTGCAACAATCAAATAATTGCAAAGGCACATAACCTAACCGAAACATTGAACGACGTTACCGCTCATGCCGAAATATTGGCACTTACGTCGGCAGCAAATCATTTGGGTGCAAAGTATTTACCGGATTGCACATTGTATGTAACAGTTGAACCTTGCATTATGTGTGCGGGTGCTTCATATTGGTCGCAAATTGGCAGGATTGTTTATGGCACATCCGATGAAAAAAGAGGATTTACAACAGTTACATCAAATATACTTCATCCTAAAACAACTGTAACCTCAGGAATTTTAAAAGATGAATCTGCTAAAATATTAAAAGATTTCTTCTATTCTGTTAGGAAATAAAAGAAATCTTTTGAATTGAAATTAATAATAAACAAGGATTAAATTGAATATCTATTTATTAAACGACTTAGCATTTTCTATTTCGTTGTTCATTTCTTGAATGTTCTTTTGTTTTTCCTCTTCTGTCCAATTCAACATTTTAGCCATAAAATCGGCAGAATGATTTAATACGTTTGCTATTTCGTTAATATGAAAGAAAATCATACTTGTTCTTCTAATAAAGAAATCGGTTATACTTGCAGTCATTTCATTATTAACCGAATAATCTATTTCAGCATTAAGCCAAGCAATGTCGGTGTTTTTAGTTTCGTTATAATATCCGTAAGCAATGTCGGTAACTTTATCGATATTCATTCCGTATTTGTAGAACAAAGTTTTGAAGTCGGCAACGGAAATACCGGTTTGTTTTGCAAGGTCATATTTAGCGTCGGCAAATTGAATTAACTTTTCCTGAGTAGGGTAGAAAGGGAATTCGCCACCCGATAATCTGAGGTTTTTAGTCTGACATTTCACAAAATCACGTCCCTCGAGTTTATGTAAGTTTTCGGCAACAATCTTTGATATATTCTTGGCCATAATTCTGTAGCCTGTTAGTTTCCCGCCTGCTATAGAAACTAAACCTGTTTCGGAAGTAAATATTTCATCTTTACGCGAAAGTTCCGAGGGTGCTTTTCCGTCTTCATGAATTAGCGGTCGCAAACCTGCCCAAGCGGATTTAACATCGATAAATTCAAGTTTTGCGTTTGGAGATATTTTATTTACGGCATTTATTAAATATTGAACATCTTCCTCGTTAATCGAAGGATTTTTAATGTCGCCCGTATAATTTGTATCTGTAGTTCCTATGTATACAATATTTTGACGCGGAATTGCAAAAACCATTCGTTTATCGCCGGTATCAAAATATATTGCATGATTTAAATTGAATCGGCTTTTTTCTACAACAATGTGAACACCTTTTGTGTGATGTATTCTTTTTCCTTTAAGTGAATTATCTTTTTCGCGAAGTTTATCAACCCAAGGACCTGTTGCGTTAACAATGTTTTTGGCAAATATTTGGTAATTTTCTTGTGTTTTGCAATCTTTCACATCAACACCTTTTACTTTTCCTTCTTCATAAATAAAAGATAAAGCTTCGGAATAATTTAATGCCAGCGAACCGTATTCAGCTGCTTTCTTGAGAACTTCAATTGTTAATCGTGAATCGTCGGTTTTATATTCGTAATATAAAGCACCCGATTTTAATATCGGACTGTCGATTAGCGGAATGCGTTCAATTGTTTCTTCTCTGGTTAACATTCTTCGTTGCTCGTCTTTTTTAACGCCTGCAAGAAAATCATAAACAAATAATGCTATTGAAGTTGTAAATTCGCCAAGGTTTCCGTCTTCGATAATCGGAAGAACCATTTTTTCGGGAATTACTATGTGAGCTGCATTTGTGTGAACCGTTTCTCTTTCTAAACCAACTTCTCTAACTAATCCGAGCTCCAATTGTTCTAAATATCGTAGTCCGCCGTGAACAAGTTTTGTAGATCTGCTGCTTGTTCCGGAAGCAAAGTCCTGCATTTCGATTAATGCAACTGTCATTCCTCTTGATGATGCGTCTAAGGCAATTCCTGCGCCTGTAATTCCGCCTCCGATAATTAGTAAATCAAACTTAGAGTTCTTGAACTTTTCAACAATTTCTTTTCTGTTGAGTGCCGAAAATTTTGTTAGCATAGCTGTATTATTTATGTTTTTTATTTAGAATAATGTTTTACTTAAGCATCAACAATTTTATAGAGTTTGTCGGCTCTTCTTACTTTTTCTTTTATAGGAATTGATATTGTTTGTCCTTTAAAAGCTTGTTCAACATTTTTTAGGTTGAAACGTATTTCTTCAACAACTGTTTCAATAACTCCGGTTGTTGGTCCGGTAATTAATATTTGGTCGCCAACTTTAATATCTTCAGATTGAATTTCAAATTCGGCAACATTTATCTTTTCGAAATAGTTTGTTCCTTTACCGATATATATTTTCTTCTTTGTAGCTTTTGAACCGTATTCGCTGCTCCATTCGCCAAGTTTGCGTCCGAGATAATATCCGTCCCAAAATCCACGGTTGAAAACTGTTGACAATCTTTCAGCCCAATTTTCAATTTTCTCTTGTGTATATGTTCTTTCAAAACAAGAATCAACGGCTTCGCGATAGCACGAACTTGTTGTCTTAACATATTCGGCAGGACGTGCTCTTCCTTCAATTTTTAAAACTCTAATTCCCGCTTCCAATACTTTATCAATGAAATTTATTGTTGACAAATCTTTTGGCGACATAATGTATTCGTTATCAATTTCGAGTTCAAATCCGGTTTCTTTTTCGGTAACAATATAAGCTTTTCTGCAGGTTTGCAAACAAGCTCCTCTGTTTGCCGAAGAGTTTTGTTCGTGAAGACTCAAATAACATTTTCCTGAAACGGCCATACATAAAGCTCCGTGTGCAAAAATTTCAATCTGAATTAATTTTCCCGACGGACCTTTAATTTGTTCTTTCTCAATTTCATCGGTAATCTTTTTAACTTGTTTTAAACTTAATTCTCTTGCTAAAACAATTACGTCGGCAAAGTGTGAATAGAATTTTACGGTTTCAATATTACTGATATTTAATTGAGTTGAAATGTGAATTTCTAACCCGATTGTGCTTGCATAATTTATTACTGCTTGGTCTGACGCTATTATTGCGGTAACTTTACTTTCTTTGGCGATATTTAATATTTGACGCATCAAATTTATATCGTGGTCGTATATTATTGTGTTTACGGTTAAATAGCTTCTAATATTATTTTCATTGCAAATTCTTACAATTTCTTTTAAATCTTCTGTTGTGAAATTGTTTGTGGATTTCGATCGCATGTTTAATTGCTCAATTCCAAAATATACCGAATTTGCTCCGCCTTGAATTGCTGCTGTCAGCGATTCAAAAGAACCGACAGGAGCCATAATTTCTATGTCTTCTTTTTTATATGTCATTTTTTATTCTGATACTTTTTTTACAAAATTAGTTTATTTACTTGTTTAATTATCTGACTTTCGTCAATATCGTTCATACATTTAAAATGTTTTTTAGGGCATTTTTTGAAACCTATTTTTGAACATGGTCGGCATTTCAAATTGTTATTTTCTACAATTATTGAATTTTCTCCGGATAAATAAGGATACATTCCAAAAACGGGAACTGTGTTGCCCCAAACAGAAATAATATCTTTTTTAAAAGCCGAAGCAATGTGCATTAATCCTGTGTCGTGTGAAATTACAAACTTTGCTTGTTTTACGAGAGATGCAGATTGATTCAAATTAAATTTTCCGCAAGCATTTAAAATTGTTTCTCCAACTTGATTTTTAATTATTTCGCCGGTTTCAAAATCTTCTTTTCCGCCTGAAATTATCAATGGAAAATTTATTTTTTTACAGATTGATACAATCTTTTCAACAGGAAGTTTCTTTGTGAAATGTTGTGCTCCAATTGCAAACAGAATATATCCGTTTTTGAAGTTTTCGGGTAAAGTGTTTATTTCAACATTATCTTTTTCGGGGATAAAATAATCAAGACCTTTCATATCATTTTCAACATCAAAATAATGAATAGTATTTAAATATCTGTCAACAATATGAACATCAGGTAATTTATTTATTTTCAAATTTACCAACAACCATTTTTCCCAATTTAGTTTATTTACTTTTAGCGAGTGCATTTTTAGCATCGAAGTAACTCTGTTTGAGCGAATATTGTTATGAAGATCAATAACATGGTCGAATTCAATTTTAGATAATTCATCAATGGTATTTTTCAGATTTCCGTCGAATACGTGTAGCTTATCTATATACGGATTTTCCGAAAGAATGCTTTCGTATTGTTTCTTTGTCAGAAAATGAACTTCGGCATTTTCAACTTGTTGTTTTAAATTGCGAATAACAGGAGTTGTAAGTACAATATCGCCGATTGAGCTGAATCGAATAATTAAAAATCTTATCAATTTATGATGTATTTAAAAAATAAAGATGTGCTGATTAAATTTTGCTTCATCTTCCATTAAAATTAAAAATGACAGGTTTTATTCAGCACACAAAAATAATTTATATCAAAATAAGTTATCGAAATTGAGATAAAAATCTTAAATCGTTTTCAAAAAATAATCTCAAATCTTTTATTCCGTGTTTGAGCATTGCAATACGTTCTATTCCCATTCCGAAAGCAAATCCGGTGTAGATTGTGCTGTCGATTCCGTTGCTTTCCAAAACATTAGGGTCAACCATTCCGCAACCGAGAATTTCTAACCAACCTGTGTATTTACAAACATTGCAACCTTTTCCTCCGCAAAGTGAACACGAAATATCCATTTCGGCCGACGGTTCGGTAAACGGAAAATATGAAGGGCGAAGTCTTATTTTTGTTTCTTCTCCAAACATTTCTTTTGCAAAATACATAAGAGTTTGTTTTAAATCGGCAAACGAAACATTTTTATCAATATAAAGTCCTTCAATTTGATGAAAAATGCAATGTGCTCTTGCCGAAATTGCTTCGTTTCTGAAAACTCTTCCCGGAGAAATTGTTCTTATTGGAGGTTTTTGATTTTCCATTACACGAACTTGAACAGATGATGTGTGTGTTCTTAGCAGAATATCAGGATTTTTTTCAATAAAGAAAGTATCTTGCATATCGCGTGCAGGATGTTCCGGCGGAAAATTTAATGCCGAAAAAACGTGATAATCGTCTTCCATTTCCGGACCTTCGGAAATTGTAAAACCAAGTCGTGTAAAAATATCTGTAATTTCATTTCTCGTAAGTGATATTGGATGACGTGAGCCGAGTTTTGAGTTTTCGGCAGTTAAACTCAAATCAATATCTGAAATTTTATCATCGGTTGACGATAATGAAAGTTTCAGAAAATTTATTTTATCCGAAACAGAATCTTTAAGCTGATTTAAAAACTGACCGAATTCTTTTTTTTCTTCAGAAGGAACGTTTTTAAAATCGGTAAATAAGTCGGTAATAATTCCGCCTTTTTTTGAAAGATATTTTATTCTAAATTGTTCAATTTCATCTTCTTTGGTTGCCACAAATTTTTCAACTTCCGACAAATAATTTTTTACTTTGTCAATCATTTATTCTAATTATTTTATTTGATAACTGTTATTTTCATTTTTATATTTTTCAAAGGTCTGTTGTTTTGGTCTTTTTCAAGCTCTGCAATTTTATCTATAACGAATATTCCTTCAACTATTTCGCCAAAAACGGTGTATTCTCCATCGAGAAAAGGAGTTCCGCCAATTTCTTTATATGCTTTTCTTGCTTCTTTGGAGAATTTAAAATCTTCATATTTTGTTGAAGTTTTAACGATATTAAATATCGAATCAACTTTTGATAATTCATTTTTTTCTTGAAAAGATTGAATTTGAACAAGCAATTCAGGATTTTCGTTAAGATATTTTCCAAAAGCAATTTGCTTTTTCTTGGAGTTCATCATTTTTTCAAGATTATTTAATTCTATATCATCATATTTTTTCCCTTGAACAATATAAAATTGTGAGCCTGAAGAGGCTTTTTCGGGATTTATCGGGTCGCCAAGTCTGGCTGCTGATAATGCTCCTTTTTTATGAAAAAATTTAGAATTAAATTCTGCCGGAATTGTATATCCCGGACCGCCGTTACCGATTTTTTTTCCGACTTGAGCATTTTTTGAATCCGGGTCGCCGCCTTGAATCATAAAATCTTTTATTATTCTATGAAAAATCAAATCGTTATAATATCCTTTATTAATTAATTTTATGAAATTTTCTTTATGTTTTGGAGTTTCATTGTAAAGTTTAATTTTCATATTACCAAACTCGGTTTCTATTAAAACATAAGTATTTTCGTCATTTATAGATGATTTGCACGAAAGTGTAAAAGCAAAAATTGCAAAAAATGAATATTGTAAAATCTTCTTCATTCGGTTTTTTTTATTTCTGCAAAAATAAAATTTTTATTCGGAACTAAATATAACAAATTATTATTTAATGAGTATTTTGATAAATTTAGATAAAATGGAATTATCTTTAAAAAAATTATTTAGTTTTTAAATTGAAATAAATTTTAAGATAACAGATATGTCGGCATTGTTAAATTTTGCAATTTTCCCAACGGATAAAGGAACAAGCGTGAGCGAATACGTTAGCAAAGTAATTAAAATGATAAAAGATAAAAAATATTCTTATCAATTAACTTCAATGGGAACAATTGTTGAAACAGCAACTGTTGACGAGGCACTCGAAGTTATTCTTGAATCGTACAAAATACTTGAAAAATTTTCGGATAGAGTTTATATTACTGCAACTATTGATATAAGAAAAAATTCCGATAACAGAATTTTATCTAAAATAGAATCAATTAAAAACAAAATAGATTTATAAAACTATTCGGAGAAATTTCGAAGTAATTTTTCTTTTTTCCTGAGAACATATTTAATTCCGTATCTTTCTGCGTTTTTACGCATTTCGTTAGCCGGATATTTTGAGTAATATTCTTCTACTTGATTCCAAATATCTACAATAAGATTATCAGCTTCTTTTCTAACGCGAATTAAATTTTTTATGCTTAAATCATGACTGTTTTTATTGGTAACCTGAGATTTATAGAGTCTCATAAAGTTTTCAAACTCAACTTTAACAACTGCAATTTTAGGATTATAAATAGCATTTCCGCCTTCGGATAATCTTTGTTTTTCTCCTTCCACAATTTTATTTCCCCATTCAACAAGTTCAATTTCAGAACTCATGAGCGGCACAGTACTGTCATTTGGTTGAATACCAAAATATTTCCTGCTGCTTTTAGGAATTTCTTTTCTTATTACACAAAAATTAAATACTTGAACAAAATGAGAAAGATATAATCTGGCTTTTTTAAACGCTTTTTGATATTCTTTATTTGCATTTACCCTTTGAAGGTAAGTTTTATTATGAGTATCAAGAGCTTGTGCTAATTGCAAACTCACCTTTCTTAATTTCATTAGTGTAGGTTGGTTGTAGGCCAAAAATTGCGGCACTACATTTTCCGACTGTTCAAGAGCTGTTTCTATAGCTCTTTGTCTGGCTGCATCTGTATTGGGTAATCTTCTATACGGCATAATACAAATTTAAAGAAATCTACAAATTAATAAATAATTAAGTTAAAGGATTTGTCTGATAATGACATACAAATCTTGTTCCAAAAATAATAATAATTTTTAAAATGCAATATATTTCTGATATTTAATGAATTAAAATATCAATTTAAAAATATTCAGATTTTTTTGTTAATAAGTGTTGCCCTTTAATAAAATAGTTGTAGTTTTGCAGACCGCAAAATATGCGAGAATTTTTTGTAAACTATTATTAATTAATTAACTAAAAAGCAGAAAAAGTGGATACATTAAGTTACAAAACTATTTCGGTTAATAAAATGACAGCCGAAAAAGAATGGATTCTGATTGATGCCGAAGGTGAAACTTTGGGTCGATTAGCTTCTGCCGTTGCAAAAATGTTGAGAGGCAAAAATAAAACAAGCTTCACCCCACATGTCGATTGTGGAGACAACGTTATTGTTATCAATGCAGAAAAAGTCCAATTAACAGGAAACAAATTAACAGACAAACAGTATGTAAGACACACCGGATATCCCGGAGGACAACGTTTTACAAATCCGTTTAATTTGTTTAAATCAAAACCCGAATCGGTAATAGAAAAAGCCGTAAAAGGGATGTTGCCAAAAAATAAATTAGGAAGTGCACTTTATCGTAATTTACACGTAGTTGTAGGTCCTAATCATAAATATGAGGCACAAAAACCAAGAGAAATTAAATTAAACTCAATTAAGTAAGATGGAGACAGTAAATGCTACAGGAAGACGTAAAACTGCGATAGCAAGAGTTTACGTTAATTCAGGAAACGGAAAAATCACTATCAACAAAAGAGAGTTAAATGATTATTTCCCCGTTCCGGAAATGCAAATTAAAGTGTTAAAACCTTTAAAAATCGCCGAAGCTACAGATAAATACGATATTACCGTAAATCTTACAGGCGGCGGAATTAAAGGACAAGCAGAAGCTTTAAGCCTTGGAATAACAAGAGCATTAATTAAAATTGATGCTGAAATTAAACCGGCTCTTAAAGCAGAAAATCTCGTTACAAGAGATCCGAGAGTTGTTGAACGTAAAAAACCGGGACAACCAAAAGCTCGTAAAAAATTCCAATTCAGTAAACGGTAATTTTTTTATTGAGATACAAAACTTATTTTATTGGTTTAAATACCAAAAAGAATATAAGTATTCAATTTTGAAAACAATATATTACTTTGTTATAATCCAGTTTAGTATCTAAATTTTCGAGACCAACTTTTTAAATAATTTTGCTACTCGAGGATTGTATTTTTTAAAGAATGTAAACTTAAAAAAAAATGGCAAGAACAAATTTCGAACAACTATTAAATGCAGGAGTTCATTTCGGACACTTAAAACGAAAATGGAATCCTAAAATGGCTCCTTATATTTTCATGGAGCGTAACGGTATCCACATAATAGATTTACAAAAGACTATAGTAAAATTAGACGAAGCAGCTGCTGCGGCTAAACAAATTGCAAAATCCGGACGTAAAATTCTTTTTGTTGCTACAAAGAAACAAGCAAAAGAAATCGTAGAAGAAAGAATTAAGGCAATCGACATGCCTTATATTACTGAAAGATGGTCAGGAGGAATGCTTACAAACTTTAGAACTGTCAGAAAAGCTATCAAAAAGATGAATACTTATGATAAAATGGCTACTGACGGAACTTTCGAGAAAATTTCTAAAAGAGAAAGACTTCAAATCACCAGAGAAAGATTAAAATTAGAGAAAAACTTAGGCAGTATCAATGATATGAAGAGACTTCCGGCTGCAATTTTCGTTGTTGACGTTAGCAAAGAACAAATTGCAGTGAAAGAAGCTCAAAAACTTCATTTACCTATTTTTGGAATGGTTGATACAAACTCAGACCCTTCAATCGATTTCGTTATTCCATCAAATGACGATGCAGCAAAATCAATAGCTGTAATTATTGATACAATTGTTGCGGCAATAAATGAAGGTCTCGAAGAAAGAAAAATCGAAAAAACAGACAAACCGCAAACCGAGAAAAAAGATTCAGGTGAAGCTGTTAAAACAAGAGCGAGAAAAGAAAAAGAATAATAACATTTTTAAATTAAAATAAAATGGCAAATATTAGTGCTACAGATGTTGCAAAATTAAGAAAAATGACCGGCGCAGGTATGATGGATTGTAAAAATGCATTAACCGAAGCTGACGGAAATTTTGATACTGCAATTGATTTATTAAGAAAAAAAGGCCAAAAAGTTGCAGGTAACAGAGCTGACAGAGAAGCCACAGAAGGTGCTGTTATTGCTGAATTATCCGCAGATAAAAAAACAGCTGTTATTACTGTTTTGAATTGTGAAACCGATTTCGTTGCTAAAAATGATGATTTCGTAAAATTTGCAAAAGAAATTGCTGCAATTGCAACTTCTCCAAAAGTTAATTCTCTTGACGAATTAAAAGTTGCCGAATTAAACGGAAAATCTATTGAAAGCGAAGTAATTAACCAAACAGGTGTTATTGGAGAAAAAATCGATTTATCTTATTTCGATAAAATTCAAGCAGCTCAAGTTTCTGGTTACATTCACATTGGTAATAAACTTGCTACAATTGTAGGTTTCAGCAAAAATATCAACGAAACTTCAGCAAGAGAAATAGCTATGCAAATTGCAGCTATGAATCCTGTTGCTGTTGACGAAAAAGATGTTCCTAAAGATGTTATCGAAAAAGAAATAGAAATAGGAAAAGATCAAGCAATTCAAGAAGGTAAAACTGTTGAAATGGCTGAAAAAATTGCTGTTGGAAAATTGCAAAAATTCTATAAAGAAAGCACTTTGTTAAATCAACAATTTATCAAAGACAATAAAATTACAGTAAAAGAATTTTTAAAATCTGTTGATACTGAAATAACTGTTACAGAATTCAGAAGATACTCATTGGCTTAATTCGTTACATACATTTAAATTAGCGGCTGTCCTGAGAGGCAGCCGTTTTTTTTGAAAAATTTTAATAAAATATTTTTATAATGATAAATGTTTCAAATCTGGCTCTTCAATATGGAAAAAGAATTTTATTTCAAGATGTTGATTTAAAATTTACTCCCGGAAACTGCTATGGTATTATTGGCGCAAACGGCGCCGGAAAATCAACTTTCCTTAAACTCCTTTCAGGAGACGAAGATCCCACAAGAGGCTCTGTTTCATTCGGAAAAGACGAAAGACTTTCTGTGCTTAAACAAGATCACTACGAATTTGACGCTTTCTCTGTAACCGACACTGTTTTACAAGGTTACACAGAACTTTGGAAAATAATGAAAGAAAAAAATGCTCTCTACGAAAAAACTGATTTTACAGAAGAAGACGGACACAGAGCTGCCGACCTTGAATCAAAATTTGCCGAAATGGACGGCTGGAATGCCGAAACAGAAGTAGCAAAATTACTTAGCGGATTGGGAATTGAAGAAAGTTTGCATTTTTCTTTGATGAAAGATTTGAGCGGAAAACAAAAAGTAAAAGTTCTTCTGGCTCAAGCTCTTTTCGGAAAACCCGATAATTTACTTCTCGATGAGCCTACAAATGATTTGGATTTAGATACAGTTACTTGGCTCGAAAACTATTTAGCAGAATTTGAAAATACGGTTCTTGTTGTTTCACACGACAGGCATTTTCTCGATTCAATTTCAACACACGTTGTTGATATTGATTTCGGAAAAATTACACTTTTCTCAGGAAATTACACATTTTGGTATGAATCCGGTCAGTTGGCATTACGACAAATGCAGGCTCAAAACAAAAAAGCTGAAGAAAAGAAGAAAGAACTTTTGGAATTCATTGCTCGTTTTAGTGCTAATGTTGCTAAGTCTAAACAAACTACAAGCAGAAAAAAAATGCTTGAAAAATTAAATGTAGAAGAAATTAAACCTTCTTCAAGAAAATATCCCGGAATTGTTTTCACATTAGACAGAATGCCCGGAAATAATATTCTTAAAGTTGAAAATCTTTCTAAAAAAATTAACGGAGAATATCTTTTCAAAAATCTTGAATTTACTGTTGAGTCTGACGAAAAAATTGTATTTCTTTCAAAAGATACAAGAGTAATGACAGCACTTTTCGAAATAATTTACGGAAACGATAAAGATTATGAAGGAAAATTTGAATGGGGACAAACAATTACTTATTCATATTTACCTATTGAAAATTCAAATTTCTTCAATAAAGAGCAAACATTACTGGATTGGCTTTCCGATTATTCTAAAGACACAGGCGAAATATATTTGCGAGGATTTTTAGGAAAAATGTTATTCTCGGGAGAAGAAGTCTATAAAAAATCAAATGTTCTTTCAGGAGGCGAAAAAATGAGATGTATGATTGCTAAAATGATGTTAACAAATGCTAACACATTGATTTTGGATAATCCTACAAATCATTTAGACTTAGAATCAATTCAAGCATTTAATAACAGATTAACTCAATACAAAGGCAATATTTTGATGGCTTCACATGACCATGAATTTATTCAAACCGTTTGTAACAGAGTAATTGAAATTGGAAACAAAGGTGTTATTGATAAAAAGATTGAATACGACGATTATATTTACAACGATAAAATAAAAGAACAACGTACAAAGATTTATTCTTATTAAAAACAAATAAATCAATAGAAGATTTTAAAAAATTTAATATTATATAATTATGTTTTTGTAAATAAATTTGTTTCTAAAACTCACTAATATTATCTTTGGCATCGAATAAAAAATTTATTACAATAAAGTAAAAATTATATAAAATGGCTGAAAATTACGGCGAAATTGTTCAAATCATAGGTCCGGTTGTTGATATTAGTTTCGAAAAAGCCGGCGGTATTTTACCAAATATTTATGACGCACTTGAAGTTGACAGAAAAGACGGAACTTTCTTAATTGTTGAAACCGAGCAACATATAGGTGAATATTCGGTAAGAACAATTGCGATGGATTCAACTGACGGACTTGAAAGAGGAATGAAAGTCAGAACTACCGGAAAACCAATTACAATGCCTGTTGGCGAAAGCGTTAGAGGAAGACTTTTAAATGTTATCGGAAATTCAATCGACGGATTAGGTGATATTGACAAAACCAACGGTTATCCTATTCACAGAGAAGCTCCTGAGTTTGAAGATTTATCAACTGCAACTGAAGTTTTATACACCGGAATTAAAGTGATAGACCTTATTGAGCCTTATGCAAAAGGTGGAAAAATAGGACTTTTTGGTGGTGCAGGAGTTGGTAAAACAGTTCTTATTCAAGAGTTGATTAACAATATTGCAAAAGGATATAACGGAATGTCGGTTTTCGCAGGAGTTGGCGAAAGAACTCGTGAAGGAAACGACTTACTTAGAGAAATGATTGAATCCGGAATCGTAAAATACGGCGACGAATTTAAAGAATCCATGGAAAAAGGCGGATGGGATTTATCCAAAGTTGACATGGAAAAAATTAAAGAATCTCAAGTATCAATGATTTTCGGACAAATGAACGAACCTCCGGGAGCACGCGCAAGAGTTGCACTTTCAGGACTTTCGGTAGCCGAAAAATTTAGAGACGGCGACGGTAAAGGCAAAGGAAATGATATTCTTTTCTTTATAGATAATATTTTCCGTTTTACACAAGCAGGCTCCGAAGTTTCGGCACTTTTAGGTCGTATGCCTTCAGCCGTAGGATATCAACCTACATTAGCAACAGAAATGGGAGAAATGCAAGAACGTATTACATCAACAAAATACGGTTCAATAACATCTGTTCAAGCAGTTTATGTTCCTGCAGATGATTTAACGGATCCGGCTCCTGCAACAACCTTTTCGCATCTTGACGCAACAACGGTATTAAGCAGAAAATTAGCAGAACTTGGAATTTATCCTGCTGTTGATCCGCTCGATTCTACTTCAAGAATTTTATCTCCGGATATTGTTTCAAAAGAACATTATGAAACAGCTCAAAGAGTTATAAATATTCTTCAACGCTACAAAGAATTGCAAGATATTATTGCAATTTTGGGTATGGACGAATTATCGGAAGATGATAAATTAACAGTTCACAGAGCAAGACGCGTTCAAAGATTTTTATCGCAACCGTTCTTTGTAGCAGCTCAATTTACCGGATTACAAGGAGTTCTTGTTCCTATTGAAGAAACAATTAAAGGATTTAACATGATTATTGACGGTGAAGTTGATAAATATCCCGAAGCTGCATTTAACTTGGTTGGTAATATTGAAGCTGCAATTGCAAAGGGCGAAAAATTATTACAAGAAGCAGGACAATAATCATAAATATTATAAATAATGTATTTAGAAATTGTAACACCCGAAAAAACATTATTCAGCGGAGAAGTAATTGAGATTATTGTTCCCGGAAGCGACGGTTCTTTTGGAATTAGAGAAAACCACGCACCAATAGTTGCTGTTTTAAAAGATGGTGAAATTGAATTTACCGATACTTTAAATAGTAAGCAAAAGTTTAATGTTAAAGGCGGTATTGTTGAAGTATTAAAAAATAATATTATTGTTTTAGCAAATTAAAACTATACTTAAATATATAATTTTAAAGCGATTGATTTTAATTCAATCGCTTTTTTTATTTCAAGTTGCAAGTTACTATTTTTTTCTGTCGGAAATATATTCAATGAATAATTTAAGTGATTCTTTTGCTTCGCTTTGCGGGAATTCATCTAAAATATCCAGCGATAATTTTTTGTATTCATTCATTTTTTGTTCGGCATAAATTATTCCGCCTTTTTGGTTTACAAAATCAATAACAAATTGAACTTTTTTGCTGTCTTTATTATGTTTTTTTATGATATTTAGGATTTCTTTTTTTTCCGGTTTAGATGAATTTTTTAAAGCATAAATAAGCGGAAGTGTCATTTTTTTTTCTTGAATATCATTTCCTGCGGGTTTTCCGGTCATATTTGTTTTTTCGTAATCAAATAAATCATCTTTAAGCTGAAAAGCAATACCTGCATATTTTCCGAAAAGCTTTAATTTTTCTGTAATTTCATCTGTGGCTCTTGCCGATTTTGCACCGGCTGCAGAACACGCCGCTATTAATGTTGCGGTTTTTTTGTATATTACGTCAAAATAAATTTCTTCATCAATATCCAATCTTCTTGCTTTTTCAATTTGAAGTAATTCTCCTTCGGCCATTTCTTTTACGGCAACAGAAACAATTTGAAGTATTTCATATTCTTTATTTTCGGTTGCAAGTAAAAGTCCTTTTGAAAGCAGAAAGTCCCCAACAAGTACAGCAATTTTGGATTTCCAAAGTGCTTTTATCGAAAAAAATCCTCTTCTTGTATATGATTCATCTACAACATCGTCGTGTATAAGCGTTGCAGTGTGCAAAAGTTCTATTAAAGCAGCTGCTGTGTAAGTTGCTTGATTTACTTCACCTACAAGTTTTGCCGACAAAAATACAAGCATCGGACGCATTTGTTTTCCTTGACGTCTGATAATGTAATTTGTAACAATATCAAGCAAAGGAACATTACTTTTTAGATTTTTTTTGAAATAAGGCTCGAATTTGTCTATATGCTCACTAATAGGAGCCTTTATTTTTGATACTTCCGACATTTATTTTACTTTATTTTTTTTATTGAAAAAACATTAATCTTCCTCTTCCGCATGAAGCATCGCCGTAGAACGCAAAATAGTAATTTAATTCTACTAAAAATTGAATACTTACAGGGTTTGTAGCTTTTGTAGGAATTGTGAATGTTGCAGGATAAACTCCGTCGTTTGCTACATAATAGTTATCCAAAGTAATGCTTGAAAAAGCATAAGCCAACCTTACACCCATGTTAACTTCAAGTCTTTCTGTTTTTACTGCCGAAGTTCCAAAACCAATCATTATATTTTTAAATTTTGGTTCGTAATACATTTCAGGCTCAATTGTTTGAGAGAAAGCTGCATCAATTGAATTTGTTTCTGTTACTGTTTTAATAGTTGAAAATTTTGGACCTATTTCAAAATATCCTCCTCTGTCTCCGGTATATCTGAAAAAAGGAATTATTTCCGATGCTTTTATATTAATATCTTTTGTATATGAATCGGTTGGAGCAACAATTGCATATTCTTGAGCCAAACTGAATGCTTCATATTCAATTCCAAAACCCAAATTATCGCCGTAAGAAAAAGTTAATCTTCCTCCAAAAGTATATCCGAGATTAAAAAAACTAGGATTAATATTATTGTCATTTAAAATGTCTGTATTGAGTAAAAATGAATTAGTTACACCGCCTTTAGCAGCTATACTAAACCATTTAATTACTTGACCTTTTCTTTGAGCATGAGCAGAAATTACAAATAAAGTCAAAATTAAAAGTATAGAAATTTTTTTCATGGCATTTAAATTAAGAGTTAGTATTATTTTGCTAATTTACGAATAAACATTTTCAAGAAAAATTTTTAAGGATTAAAAAAAAATGTGTTTGTATTGATGTTTGTCGTAATTTTGTGCAAAAATAATAAAACTATGAATGAATTTTTAGAAAAAGAATTTTATCACAATACTGTTGAAAGCTGGCTTTTTGCATTGCTTATAATGGCCGGAGCTTATGTAATATCAAAATTTCTATATTGGTTTTTCAAAAATATTATAAAAAAAATATCGGGGCGCACCGAATCAAAACTCGATGATATTATTATTGATATGATTGAAGAACCAATAATGTTGGCCGTTGTTATCGGCGGTTTTTGGTATGGAACTAAGCAATTGGAAATTCCCGGTAACGGACAAAATATTTTAACTCATATTTTTTATATTGTAATAACATTTGACGTTGCTTGGCTAATAACAAGAACTTTCGATTCAATTATTACACAATACTTTGTGCCTTTAGCGGAAAAAACAGAAAATCAGTTAGACGATCAAATTTTACCTATTATTCAAAAAAGTTTAAAAATTGTTATTTGGATAATTGCAATTGTTGTAGGGCTTAATAATGCCGGATATAATGTTGGAACTTTACTTGCCGGATTAGGAATTGGAGGTTTGGCTTTTGCAATGGCTGCGAAAGATTCTGTGTCAAATTTATTTGGAGGAATTACCGTTTTAATGGATAAACCTTTTAAAGTCGGCGATAGAATTATTGTTGGCGGATTCGACGGAAACGTTGTAGAAATTGGAATGCGAAGCACAAGACTTAAAACACTTGCTGGAAGAATTGTTACAATTCCCAATAAAATTTTTACCGATTCAAATATTGAAAATGTTACCTCAGAACCGTCAAGAAGAATAGTTTTAAAATTAAGTTTGGTTTACGGCACAACTCCCGAAAAAATGGAAGAAGCTGTTTTAATTCTGGAAAATATCAATTTAAAAAGTGAAAATACCGAACAAGTTACTTCAATTAGTTTTGATAGTTTTAGCTCTTATTCATTGGATATTACCTTTATTTATTTTATCATAAAAGAAAAAGATGTTTATAAAACTCAAACTGAAATTAATACCAAAATTTTAAAAGAATTTGAACAAAACGGACTGGAATTTGCATTTCCTACTCAAATAATATATTCCAAATAGAAAAGATTTATACAGAAGAAAAAAGTTTATGGAAAACCCTATTTTTGAAAATGCTAAACCTTTTAGCAAATTATTTTTTTTGATATTTATTATATTTAGCTCATTACTAATAGTTTTAATTTTTTCATTATTAATTTCAATTCCTGTTTTTGGCATCGAATTCGGAAATTTGAATTCTTTTCTTGATATTAGAAATCCCGATAATTTGGGTTTTATGAAGTTTATGCAAATTATGCAATCAATTTCAATTTTTATAATTCCTCCAATAATTGCTGCATACATTTTTTCTAAAAATTTCAGAGAATTTTTGTTTATCAATAAAAAACTAAACTTTGTTAATATTTTATCTGTTGTTTTAATAATAATTTTATCAATTCCAATTATTAATCTTTTTGCCGAAATAAACAGTTCATTGAAATTGCCTCAATCGTTATTATGGTTGGAAAACTATATGAAATCGGCAGAAGAATCGGCTAAAGAAACAACCGAACTATTCCTTAATGTAAAAACAGTTCCCGGACTTTTATTAAATTTATTTATGGTTGCTTTAATTCCTGCTATAGGAGAGGAATTGCTTTTTAGGGGAATATTGTTAAAATTGTTTGCAGATTGGACAAAGAATTTTCATGTTGCAATTATTATTTCGGCATTTATTTTCAGTTTTATACATTTTCAATTTTACGGTTTTTTGCCCAGGTTATTAATGGGAATTTTATTCGGATATTTTGTTTTTTGGTCTAAAAACCTGTGGCTTTCAATGATTGCACATTTTGTGAACAATGCAATAGGAGTAATTGTTTTTTTTATTTATTTTGGGATGCCCGAAATGGATAAAATTGAAAAAGCCGGTGTTAATTACGGCGAATACACATTGTTGCCAATCTCATTTTTAATTGCAGGTTTGTTGATATATATTTTTTATAAGAATAATAAAAAAATTGAAATTAATTCGGTTGAGCAAAAAAGTTAACATTTTTCATTTCCGGATTATAAATATATAAAACACTTTCGTTTGTTTTTGTATTTAACACCGAAATTGCATCAATTTCAAGATATTCATATTTCTTGGCATCATAACTTTTTCCTTCCGGAGTTAGCCGAGAAGTTGTATTTCCGATGAACCACCTTCCTCCGGATTTTCCTTTAGAAATGGTTTTTATTTTGAAATCGCCGTTTAAATCTATTATAACGTTTTGTTTTGCGTTGTTCAAGAAAATTATCATTTTTTTTTCGTCGGAATTAATTTTTGTAAGAATACAAGCAAAATTTTCTTCGTCCGAATTGTCGAAATATCCAAAACTAATTGTGTTATATTCAAAATCATTTTTTTGCTCGGCAAACAATTTCCACTTTGTTTTGTTATCCTCAAACAATCTGTTTTCCAAGAAATAATCTCTGATTGCAATTTTATATTTTGTTGGAGTTAATTGTCCCGAATATGTATTTCCCATTATTTCGTTAATTTGGTCGAAAATGTGATTTACAGCTAAATCGGTTTTTTTTATGTAACCCGAATTATTCCTTAAGCTTGCAACTCTAAACCATTCAAGCGAATCCGAAGTTTTACTTTTCACCGACCTCAAAATTCTTACGGTTTCTCCGTAATTAATTTTTTCTATCAATTCTGCATTTGCACTGTCAGCTGCAAGTAATAATCCTTGTGGAGCAATAACTCGTCTAATATCTTTTTTATTCAGAAAAAAAATTCCGGTACCTATTGCCGTAGTAAAAATTATTGCTGCAATCATCAAAATCATATTTTGCAAAAAAGTTCTGCTAAAAATTTTATTTTTTATCTCAAGGTCAGATGCTTCGATAATTTTTGTTTGAAGTGAAATATTTTTTGGTTTAGATATTTTTGTTTGACTGATTTGAATATTGATATTGAATTCTTCGCATGTTTGAAACCTGTCTAAAGGTTTTTCGGCAGTTGCTTTTTCAATAATTTCGCACATTTTTAATGAAACTCCTTTGTAAAATTCTTTCGGATTTGGAAACGGTTCGTTTAGAATTTTGTTATAAATTTCATATTCGGTCAAATTTTTGTCATAAGGAAGTTGGCCGGTAAGAATATAAAACAGAGTTGCTCCAAGCGAGTAAATATCTGAACGCCTGTCGAGAACTCGTCCTTTAATTTGTTGCGGACTCATAAACATTGTTGTCCCAACTTTTGAGCCGTCTTTTGTATGAACGTTTGTGTTATTATTAATATATTTTGCTATTCCAAAATCTATCAGTTTAACATTTCCGTTTGGAGTTATTAGAATATTTGACGGTTTTATATCTCTGTGAATAATGTTTTTTGAATGAATATATGAAATTGCACTTAATATTTGAGTAAAAATTTTAACAGCTTTTGTTTCGGGCATTGGTCCTGTTACTAAATCTATATAATCATCAAGCGGCTGACCTTTAACAAATTCGCTAATTATGAATAATCCTTGTTGATTTTCGACATAATCGTAAAGTGCAGTTATATTTGGGTGGTTTAGTTTTGAAAGAGTTATTGCTTCTTGCCTAAATCTCTCTTTGCTTTGAGGATTTTTTGCCAAGTTTGGTTTAAGCATTTTTATTGCAGCCTTTCGTTTTAACTGTTTGTGAATACCAAGATAAACGGTAGACATTCCGCCATCGTCAATAATTTCGTCAATCAGGTAATTATTAATTATATCTCCAACCATTTTTACATCTCCAAACTTAAAGGGATTATCAGATTTTCTCCGGGTAAAATTACAATCTCTTTTTTATTATTTATATTTATAATCTTACAAAAATTAATTTTAAAGAATTTCTCTATTATAATTTTATTTTCTCCGGGATTTATAATTAAATTATTTTGAGTATTTATTTGGAAAATAGAATATCCGGGATTGTTTTTTATTCTCTTTATTTCATTCTCTTTAATATCGTATTTTTCACTGATATATTTTATTGTTTTTGAACTATTTTCGAAAATATAATGTTTTTGCACTATTTCATATTTCGTATAAATAATTGCTTTTGCAGGTTTTTGGTTAATAAAAAGTTTTGATAAGTCTGCTTTTTTATAATCTGTCATAAACCGGTAAAATGTAAACATTGTTAATGTTAATAAAACCAAAGAAATAAAAGCAAACAACTTAAGTCTTAATTTAGATATTTTAGGTTTTAACGATTTTTTTTGCTCTTCGTTGTTTCCTGTATTGAAAAAATTTATTGTTAGAGCTGTAATATTATCATCTGAATGATGTGTTTTTGCTTTTCGAATTAATGAATTTGTTTTTTTTTCAACTGATGTTTTTTTTGAAAGAATTTCAATTATTTCTTTATCGCTTACAAATGAAGATAATCCGTCGGTGCATAATAAAATGTTATTACCGTCGGTCGGAATTATTGGTTCTTTACATACTTCGGGCGAAAAGTTTGAGAAAACGCCTAAAGCATTAGTTATCTTATTTCTTTCAGGATGTTTATGAGAATCTTTTTCCGATAATTTTCCTTTCTTAATTAAATTTGCTATGTATGAATGATCTTCCGTTAATCTGAAAATCTTTTTTCCGGTGGTTAAATAAATTCTGCTGTCGCCGGCATGAGCGTAATAAAATTTATTGTCGCGAAGTAATCCTATTACAATTGTTGTTCCCGGAATCGGATTAATATTTTTCTCTTTGGATTTTTGAATAATTTCATTATTTGCAAAAATACAAGCATCTTCAAGTAATTTGTAAGGGTTATTTTTCCATTCTGAATTTATAAAATCTTTAACGGAAATTGTTGCAGTTTCAGATGCAATTTCTCCAAAATCTATTCCGCCCATTCCGTCGCAAACAATAAATAAATTGCCGTTTACAGTTTCGCAAAATGTATAAAAATCTTCATTATTTTCCCGTTCGCCAATATCTGATTTAGCGAATATTTCAAATGAACTTATTTTTTTTGTAATTGTCATCGAAACTATTCTTGGTTGAAAATTATAAATGCACAGCCCAGCTTGATTTTATCTTTGTTTTTAAGACTTTTAATTTCAATTTTTTCACCGTTTACGAACGTTCCGTTTGTGCTCGAAAGGTCTTTAATATACACCAAATCGTCTTCAAGTTTAATTTCGGCATGAAAACCCGAAACTGTGGAGTCGGGAATTTCAAAATCGCACTCGGAATTTCTTCCTAATATGTTTTCTTTTTTCCTGATAATGAATGTTTTTTTTATTCCTTTTGTTTGTAAAATCAATTCACCTGCAGGTTTAATGAATTTGCCGGATTCGTTACTTTCTATTGTTTCCTTTACAAAAAACCGTAATTGTTTTTTTAGTTTTATAGATTTATTCGACAAAATTAATATTCCAAGTAGTAATAAACTTGTTATTATTATTACAATCGGATAATTATATTTTGCAATTATACTTTTTTTATTTGTATTAGGTGTTTCGGTATAGACATTTAAGTAGCTGTTCTTGTATCTTATTGTTAAGTAATCGTATGAAATTATTGATTTTAAAACTGTTATTAAATATATTGTATTGTTGTCTGGATTTAAAGTTGCACTAATATCTTCCAAAAAGGTTTTTACATCTTTTAAAAATGTTATTTCGTTAGTTTTTGTAAACATTCCGCCGGAAACTTTACATAGTTCAATTATTGATTTATCGTTAACAGTATCTCTATTCTCATCATTTAAAGCAAAATAAAAAGGAATATTATACATATTAATTTTTTTGGAAACAATAACATCAATTAATGTAAAATCATAGCTTTTCGATAGAATTATCAATGAAGCATTGTTCAATTTCTTTTCTGATGTAAAGATTAATTTGTTTACATCGAAAATTAAATCGCTAAAAATATTGCTGTTATTATTTTCGTCAATATGATTTGTATTTTGAATAAAATCTATAAAATAACTATGGTTTGAAGAAAATTCGGCACTTGAAAATTTCAATATAAATTTATTATTTATTGTTTTTTTAAAATATGCAATATTGATTTTATCTTTAGAATTTAGCTCTGAAATTAACTTTAACATGCTTTCTTTGTTTTCTTTTTTACTGATTATGTCAAAATCTATTAAAAAGAAAATATGTTTATCGTTAAAAGCTATTTTATCTGAATATTTTTTAAAATTAAAATCCAATTCTTCATTATTGCAACTCACAGAAAAGTCTTCTTTTGACGAAAGTTGTCCTTTTGTTGTTACAAATATTTTCATTTCAGGATATGAATTTATATCTGTTTTTATAATTTCAAAATCGGATTGAGAGAAAACCGTTTGTGAAAAAAAAATTAATGCTAATGTTTGTAAAATAAGCTTTTTCAAAATTTAATCAATTATTTCTCGCAAAGTTATATAAAATTTATCTAAAATTATTTGATTTTTTAAAAAGTATCTTTTAACTTTGACCGAATGCTCAGTCAACAAAATTCTAATGTCTCCAAGAAGCAAAAAACAGTTAGAAGAATTAAAAAAAATCAAAAGAATTCACATTATGAATTCAGCTCTCGAACTTTTTTCCGATTACGGATATTACGGAACATCAATAAATATGATTGCTCAAAAAGCCGGAATTGCAAAAGGTTTGGTTTACTCATATTTTGAAAATAAAGATGATTTATTAAAAGAACTGATTTACTCAGGAATTAGAGAATTTGAAAATGTTTTTGACGCCGATAAAGACGGTTTTTTAACTGAAGATGAATTTGAATTTTTTATTGATGAAAGTTTTAAATTACTTCAAGAAAATATAAGTTTTTGGCGACTTTATTTCTTATTGGTTATGAAAAAAGAAGTTATTGAAATATTCGGACATAAATTTATCGAACTAACGGCTCCACACATTAATATTTTAACAGATTATTATAAAAGAAAAAATCATGAAAATCCGGAAACCGAAGCTGTTCTTTTTGGTGCAATGATAGACGGAGTTGCTTTTAATTATGTTATGAATCCGGAAAAATTTCCGTTAAATGAAATAAAAAGTGTTATTATAAAACGATTTAAATAGAAATCAATATATATTTTGAATTATGAAACATCCATGTAAGTCTTGCAACACACAGAAGAATAATTGATAAGGATGTTCCTATCTGACATTTAAAAACAATTAAAAATAAACAGATGAAATTTCAAACAATATTTTTTTCAATAGCGATGATAGCTTCCATGCAATTTTCATATTCGCAAAATGCTACAGATATTATTAAAAAAGCCGATGAAAAGTTTCAAGGCAAGTCAAGCTATTCTGAAATGAAAATGACAATTGTTCGACCAAAATGGTCAAGAACAATTACTTTCAAAAGCTGTAATCTGGGAACCGATTATTCCATGACTTTAATTACGGACCCTGCAAAAGAAAAAGGTCAAACTTTTTTGAAAAGACAGGAAAATATGTGGAGTTGGAATCCGACAATCAGCCGATTAGTAAAATTACCGCCTGCAATGATGTCGCAAGGTTGGATGGGTTCTGATTTTTCCAACGATGATTTATTAAAGGAAAGTTCTTTAGTTAACGATTACACTCATAAAATTATTGGTTCTGAAGCAATAGACGGAAACGATTGTTATAAAATTGAACTTACTCCAAAAGATGATGCTGCCGTTGTTTGGGGAAAATTGATAAAATGGATTACTAAAAAAGATTTTCTTCAACTTAAAACACAATATTTTGATGAAGACAATTACATTGTTAAAACCGAAACAGCTTCAAAAATAATGTTAATGAGCGGAAGAGAAATTCCAACTTATTTTGTTTTAGAACCCGCCGACGAACCCGGAAATAAAACTATTGTGGAAATGATTAAAATTAAGTATGATATTAAAGCTACCGAAACTTTTTTCTCACAGCAAAATATGAAAAAAGGTATGGCTTTAGTTTTCCCCAATAAATAGTTATTGCTTCTATTTATCCTGCAAGATAAGCATTAAAACTTAATCCGGTTGAAGCATTAAGAACAGATGCTTAAACTAAAAATTTATTTATAATGAAAGATTTTTTTAAAATAGCATGGCGAAATGTTTGGCGAAACAAACGACGAAGTTTAATAACAATGTCGTCAATATTTTTTGCGGTTTTTTTGGCTTTAATAATGCGTTCTTTCCAATTGGGAAGTTATGAAAGCATGATAAATTCGATGGTTGAAATGTATTCAGGCTATATTCAAATTGAAAATAAAGATTTTCCGGAAGATAATACAATTGATAATTCAAGTGAATATTCAGAAAATATTATTTCTAAAATCGAATCTGTTGAAAATGTAAAAACTGTTGTTCCCAGATTAAGTTCATTTTCTTATGCTTATTCTAAAGATCAAAGTAAAGGAATTCTTTTTACCGGAATTAACCCACAAAAAGAGAATGAAATGACCGGGCTTATCAAACAACTTGTTAATGTAAAAATAACCGAACAAGCCGTAAACAATATAAAACAAAAAAATGTTCCACGTGAAATTATTAACAAGTTATTAACAATTGTTAATAACTATTATTCAGATGATAAAATTTTGAAATTTGATTTAGAACTTTCAAATGATGAAGCACGTGAATATATTCCTATCATAAAAAAATATGCAGCCTATAAAAATGAGTATCTTAAGCAAAATGATAAAGGTGTTTTAATTAGTGCAGGATTGGCAAAATATCTTAAACTTGATGTAGGCGACAGTATTATTCTTATGGGAATGGGTTATCACGGAGTGAGTGCTGCAGGAAAGTTTAAAATCAAAGGAATTGTTTTGTTGCCAAACCCGAAACTTAATGATATGATTATTTACGGTGAACTAAATAATGTTCAACATTATTTTTCAACTTACACGGTTTCCGATGATTTTAAAGATACTACTTTTTTATTATCTACTTATGCCGTAAATCTTAAAAATAAAGATGATGAAAGTATTGCTAATTCTCGTGATGAAATTATAAAAAATATAAACTCTGATTTGTTTCTTGTGCGCGGATGGAAAGATGCAAATAAGGAACTTGCAAATCAAATTAAGTCTGATAATGAAACCGGAGTTTTGATGATAATGCTTTTATACGTTGTTATTGCTTTTGGAGTTTTAGGAACTGTTTTAATGATGATTGCCGAACGACAAAGAGAAATGGGCGTGATGATTGCCGTAGGAATGAAAAAAACAAAACTCGCTCTAATTGTTAGCATAGAAATGGCTTTTATAAGTTTTGTTGCTTTGGTTTCAGGAATTTTGGTCAGTGTACCTTTTATAATTCTTGGAAATATTTTTCCTATCAGACTTAAAGGAGAAATGGCTCAAATGATGATTTCTTATGGTTTTGAACCCGTTATGCCTTTGGCATGGTTTGGTTCTTATTACACCGACCAAGTTATATCTGTAATTGTAATTGTTTTATTAGTAATGATTTACCCGTTAATTTCTATCAACAGATTAGAAATTATTAAAGCACTTAGAGGATAG
>DZBS01000017.1:36960-40249 GCA_022729995.1 Draconibacterium orientale
CAAAAAATTATAAAATATGATACTATCAATAGCTTGGAAAAATATTTGGAGAAATAAACTAAGAAGTTTAGTCGTTATTTTTGCCGTGATAATTGGAATTCTTTCCGGCTCAATTGGTGTTTCCATAATGGAAGGAATGATGAAAAGCAGAGCAAAAGCTCAATTAAACAATGAAATCTCGCATATCCAAATTCATAATTCAAATTTTAAATTTAATAATGAAGCAAAATATTATATTGATAATTACGATTCAATAAAAACATTTATTTCTAAACTTGATGGTTACAAATCTTCAACCGACAGACTCGTTATTTCAGGATTGATTAATTCTACCGGAGGAAATACTGCCGCTTTTATATACGGAATTTATCCCGATATCGAAAAACAAGTTACCGAAATTTATTTGTTCGTTAAAGATTCTTCCGGCGGATATTTTAATCAGGATAAAAAGAACCAAATTTTAATAAGTGAAACTACTGCTAAAAAATTGAGACTCGACAGATATGTAATTACCGATAAAACTATTGAATTACTTTCAATAAACAATTTTCCTGTTGATGAAACCCCAAAATTAAAAACACTCTTAAATATCGAATACAGAACTCATAAAGATTTCTTTAATGAACTTAGAAATACTTTAGATTCGAAAATAGTTAAAGAATATGAATTTTTACTGCTGAAATATGCTGTTACTTTCAAACACAGAGCAAATCTTGTAGTTACATTTCAAGATATTAACGGTAAAATTACCGGCGACAGGTTTAGAATAACAGGTATTTATAAAACCGGAAACAGAATGTTCGACGAAATGTCTGTTTTTGTAAATAAAAAAGATTTGTCGCGTTTGTCGGGATATAAAGAAACCTATTCGCATGAAATTGCCGTTATGCTTTCAGATAAAGATATTGCAAAACCTTTTGCAGAGAAAATTAAAAATAAGTTTCCGAATTTAAAAGTTGAAACTTGGGGCGAAATAGAACCGATGTTAATTATGTTTTCTGAATACATGGTTATATATAATTATCTCATAATTTTAATAATTTTAGCTGCTTTAGCTTTCGGAATAATAAACACAATGCTTATGGCAATTATGGAAAGAACAAAAGAATTGGGAATGCTGGCTGCTGTAGGAATGAACAAAAATAGAATCTTTAAAATGATAATGCTCGAAACTATTTTCCTTACAATTACGGGTGCAATTGTCGGACTTGTATCAAACTATTTTATAATTGATTGGTTATCGCGAAAAGGAATCGACTTAACTAAACAGATGGGTGAAGCTTTAGAAGCTATGGGTTTTGATTCGCTTATTTATCCTGAAATGGGTGTTGAGTATTATTTCGGAATAACTTTATTAGTAATTTTTGTAGCAATTTTATCATCAATATATCCTGCAATTAAGGCAATCAAATTAAATCCTGCCGATGCCGTCAGGACTGATGCATAACTGATAATTTTGAAATAATAAAAATATAATAATATCTAAAATTAAACAAACAGATGAAAATAATTGAATTAAAAAACCTAAATAAAGTTTACCACGAAGGTGAAATTGATGTTCATGCCGTTAGAGGAATTGATTTATCTTTTCAGCAAGGAGAATTCACCGCAATTGTCGGTCCTTCGGGCTCAGGAAAAACAACTATTCTTAATTTAATTGGTGGATTGGATAATCCTACTGACGGTGATATTATTATTGATGAAGTAAATATCGGCAATTTAAAATCTTCGGCTCTTACCGACTTCAGAATGAAAAATATCGGATTTGTCTTTCAAGCTTACAATTTAATTCCTGTACTGACAGCTAAAGAAAACGTCGAATTCATTATGCATCTTCAAGGAAAATCAAAAAAGGAAAGAACTGAACGTGCATTGCAATTACTTAAAGAAGTTGGTTTAAGCGAAAGAGTTAATTCTCGTCCGGCTAAACTTTCGGGCGGACAGCAACAACGCGTTGCGGTTGCTCGTGCTTTGGCTTCTAAACCGAAATTTATTTTGGCCGACGAACCTACTGCAAACCTCGACAGCGAATCAACTGCTAACTTGCTTGATATAATGGAAAAACTTAATAAGGACGAAAATATCACTTTTATTTTCTCTACTCACGATTCAAGAGTTGTTAATAAAGCAAGAAGAGTTGTTACTGTTGAAGACGGTAAAGTTGTTAGTGATATTACTAAATAGAAAAAATCGTGCAAAGAATACTTTTATTATTTTGTATATTGATATTTTCTCATACATCTATTGATGCACAGGAAAAGAAATTTACTCTCGACGGATATATCACAAATATGCAATCTGTTATTATCGACAGCTTAGACGGCAATTGGATTAATGATAATCTTATTCATAACAGATTGAATTTTAAATATAACCCAACATCTAACTTATCTTTTGCTTTAGATATTAGAAATAGAATTATTACGGGTGAAACAGTTAAGTATTCTCCTAACTATGGAATCAATATTAGTAAAGATGCCGGAGTTGCCGATTTATCTTACAACATTATCAACGAAGGCTCCGTTATTGTTAACTCTGCAATAGACAGAGCATGGTTAAAGTATGAGAGACAAAAGATTTCAATAACTCTTGGTAGGCAAAGAATAAACTGGGGCCGAACTTTGGCTTGGAACCCGAATGATATTTTCAACAGCTATTCTTTTTACGATTTTGATTATTCAGAGAAACCGGGTTCCGATGCTTTAAGGATTCAATATTACCCTAACGCATCTTCAACTATTGAAGCAGTTGCAAAGATTGACAGCGCCGGAGATATTTCTGCTGCGGGTTTATATCGCTTTAATATTTTTGATTGGGATGTTCAGCTTTTAGGAGGTATTATTAATGAAACCGAATATGTTGCCGGAGCAGGCTGGGAAGGAAACTTTGGTTCTGTTTCTTTTAGAGGTGAAGTTTCTTATATTCATCAAAAACAAAACTTTGCCGACACTTCCGGTGTTTTAGTTGCATCTGTTTCGTTAGATTATACATTCGCTAATTCGCTAATGTTACAGTCTGAGTTTTTATATAATCCGCAGAAAGGACAAAATCAACTTTCTAACTTTGGAGAGTTTTATTCGCGACCGTTAACAGTTAAAAATCTTTCATTTACCGAATATAATATATTTGTTTCGGCAAATTATCCCTTAACTCCGCTAATGAATATAAGTGTTTCGGCAATGTATTTTCCAAAAATAAACGGTTGGTATGCAGGTCCGTCGCTTTCTTATTCGTTGAAAAATAATTTGGACTTTTCTGTATTTGTTCAAACATTCAAAGCCAAACTGCC
>DZBS01000096.1 GCA_022729995.1 Draconibacterium orientale
AAGTAACTTCGGTTATTATTCCCAATGTTCCCTCCGAGCCGATGAATAAAGGAAAAATATCCCATCCTTGAGCAGTTTTCGGGAATTCTTTTGTTTCTATAACGCCTGCAGGAGTTACGGCTTTTAGAGAAAGAACCAATTCGTCAATTTTTCCGTAGCCTGTAGATGCTTGTCCTGCGCCTTTTGCTGCAAGCCAACCGCCAACAGTAGAAAATTCAAAAGATTGAGGAAAATGTCCGCAAGAATATCCTTGTTTATTTAATTCATCTTCCAAAGCCGGTCCGTACATTCCGGCTTGAACAGTGTAGCTTTTATTAATCGGATTAATTTTTATTAATTTATTTAGATGTTTTGTGAGGTCGAGAGCAATTCCTCCGTTTGGAGTTTGTAAAGCGCCTGTAACAGAGGATTGACCGCCGACAGGAATAATTGCTATTTTTTGCGAATTGCAATATTCAACAATTTTTATTATTTCGTCATGATTTTTTGGTGAAATAACGGCATCGGGCGGATTGGGAATTTCATTGAACCGAAGATTTAAAAGTTCGGCGTAAAATTTACCGTAAGAAAAATTGGCTCTGGAAAAATCATCTGAAAGAAAATTTTCTTCGCCTACAATGTTTTTTAAATATGAAATTTGTTCGTCAGTGAGTTTCGATTTTTTTTGAAGAACAACTTCTTTATTTCCGTCTAAATATTTATTTTGAAAATCGGCATCGCTTAAACCGAATTTTTCTTTAATAACTTTAATCATTAGCGGGTCAATTTTTTGTTCTCTTTTATCGCCCCATTTTAGAATTTGTCTGTATGTTTTGTTCATGACTTTTAATTGTTTATCTTGTTTCTCTTTTACTTTTGATATTGTTGTTTTTTTAATTTACCACAAAGTATAATTTTTACATTAATAATATAAAATTCAATATTCATTAATCAATAATAAATTGAAGTTGCCACGAATACACGAATTTTTTAATTTTGTCTCAAATCTCATATCTCAAATCTCTAATCTGAAATCTATTTCGGTAATTCATAAACTTTTATCAGCGAATCGTATTCTTCTTTAATACGTTCGGAATCCCAATTAAGCATTTCGGCAGCAACTTTTATAATTTTGTCAATAGCATCTTTTCCGGGATTTCCGAGAGTTCCTGTTCCTGTTCTTCGGAGCATAATATCTTTAAGTGTTTTGGCACTTTCGTATTTTATTGCATAAACAATTTCGGCAAGAATTTCGCCGTCGCGAGTAATTACTTCCGCATATTCGGGATTATTTCGGGCAATTTGAAAAATTATTTTGCTGTCGGTTCCGTAATTTCTGCTCACAAATTCAATTGTATCTTTTCCAAAATCGGTATAATTCAAATGTTGTTTTATCATGTACTGTTTCATATCTCGAATTTCGCAACCCGAAAGATACAAATTGTCGGAAACAGTTTCGGAAAGGTTTTTATTTAGTTTTGAGGCAACAAGTTTCATAACTTCTGTGGCAAGACTTCTGCTTGTTGTGTATTTTCCGCCTTCCACGGTAATCATTCCTTTAATTCCGTCTTTTGCATTGTCGTAAACTTCATATTTTCGCGACGATTGATATGAGCCTTTCGTTTGGTCGTCAACCAAAGGACGTAATCCGCCGTAAGCATGTTTAATATCAGAATAAGAAATTTTTTTGCCGAAATTTTCGTTTACAGCATTAATAACTTCTTCCAAACTTTCTTTTGAAACCGAGTAATCATCAGGGTTTCCTTCATATTCTTTGTCTGTTGTTCCGATAAGCGAATGATTTCTCCACGGCATAATCATCATGTGTCCGCCGTCGCTTTTTTGAAGAGAAACAACATGGTCGCCGGTAATTTTTTCGGTAATTATATGAATTCCTTCCGAGCGTTTTACTTTGTGAACAGGAGATTTATCATTTGAAGCAAGATTAAGAATTTTATCGGCCCATGTTCCTCCGCAATTAATAATGAGATTTCCTTTTATCAATTTAGTTTTATTTAACAAAGTGTCTTTTACATTTACACCTGTAATTTTTTTTTCGCTATCATAAATAAAATCTTCTACTTCAGAATAATTTGAAACTTTTGCGCCGTATTCTGCCGCCGATTTAATAAATGAAAGAGTTAGTCTCTCGGGAAAAATACTTTGATAATCGTAAAAAATTATTGAATTTCTTAGGTCTTTCAAAATCAAATTCGGTTCTTTTTCAATTGTTCTTTTATATGAAATTGTTATATGGTTTGGCAGTTGTTTACTTTTGTCCCAAGTATATTTTTTGTCGTAAGAAAGTGCGTCATATAAAAACATTCCTAAAGTAATTTTCCAAATATTTCCTTTCCATCGTTTATAACTTGGGAATAAGAAAGGTAGCGGATAAACAAAATTTGGAGCAATATTTCCCAGTATTCGTCTTTCCTGAAGCGATTCGCGAACAAGTTTAAATTCCATATTTGCCAAATATCTCAGTCCGCCGTGAATAAGTTTTGAAGTTGCTGCCGATGTAGCCCCGCCGTAATCTTTTTTTTCTAAAAGAGCAACAGTTAAACCTCTTCCTGCTGCTGCATAAGCCACTGCAGCTCCGGTAATTCCGCCTCCGACAATAATTACGTCGAAAATTTTATCGGAATCTTCTTCAATAAATCTTTGTAAAATCATAGTTTTGGTTTGATGGTTTTTTACAAAATTAAAAAAAATGCAGAACAAATTGTGTTCTGCGTGCATAATAATTTTAAACTATTCTACTATACCATGGAAAAATATTTATATCGTTCGCAATTATTTCTTTGTCGCCCGAATAAACTAAATTAAGAGAAATATCTGTTTCTTCTGATATTTTTTTGAAGTATTCCAAGCCTTTAAAGTAAGAAGTGCTAATAGTTTTAGATGATTTTATTTCGTAAATATTAAGAGAATTACCCGATTCTATTAAACAATCAATTTCATTTCCAATGCTGTCTCTCCAAAAATATAATTGTTTGTTTTCGCCTTTATTAAAAAAATCTTTTTTGAAATTTGCAATAATCAGATTTTCAAAAATTGAACCTTTAGCGTAATGACTGTCAATTTGTTCGGGTGATTTTATTTCAAGAAGTTGACAAAGAATTCCGGTGTCATAAAAATAAAGTTTTGGCGTTTTTATTAATCTTTTATTGTAATTCTTAAAATAAGGATTTAACAAAAATATAATATAACTTGTTTCAAGAATCGAAATCCATTTTTTTATTGTTTTGCTGTCAATTCCGACTTCATTTCCCAGTGAATTAAAATTTAAAAGTTGTCCGGCTCTTCCGGCACAAAGTTTTAGGAAAAGTTGAAATTTTGATAAATCTTTTATGTTAATAATTTGTCTGACATCTCTTTCCAAATATGTTTGTATATAAGATTGAATCCAAATATTAGGATTTAGATTTCTGTCGTAAATAGGTGGATATGAGCCGTTAAAAATATATTCTGTGCTGTTGATAATACTTTTTTTAGAAATTAATTCATTTATGCTGAAAGGAAGCAGGCTGAAAATTGCGGCTCTTCCTGCCAAACTTTGTGAAACGGATTCAATTAATGAAAAGTTTTGTGAACCTGTTAATATAAATTTTCCGTAAATTTTTTTTTCATCAGAAAGTGCTTGTATATATGAAAATAATTCGGGGGCATATTGAATTTCATCAATAATGATTCCTTGTTCAAAGTTTTCGAGAAATTTTCGAGGGTCTGATTTTGCTATTTCACGTATATCCGGAAATTCAAGATTATAATATTTGTATTCGGGAAATAATTCTTTTACCAATGTAGTTTTACCGGATTGTCTCGGTCCGGTTACTACAATAATGGGCATTTTGTCTATTATTTCAAGTATTGCCGAAGAAATATTTCTTTTAATCATTTTATACAATTTCGGAATTCAATTCCAAATTTGCAAAGAAATATTGTATTCAGCAAAATATTTACCGAAATATTTTAAATATATTTTTCATTAGTAAAGAAAATAATTTTTAAATAACTGAAATATAATTCATTGGAATGTTTAAAATGAATTCTTTACAATTTCGGAATTCAATTCCGAAATTGTAAAGAATTTTGGTTTTCGAAATTATCTTACAGTAACTTTCAATTTAAAAGTTCCGGAAGTAACACCATCGGCTCCTGCAACTCCAATCACAATTCTGTAGGCACTGTTGTCGGAATTAAAACTAATAGTTCGTGTGTGGTCTTGAGTTTTTCCGGCTTTCGGATAATCCCATTTATATTCGGCTTCACAAGTCATACATGAGCTAAGATTTGGCACCATTGCTTCGTTTGTTGTTCCTACTTGATATCCGTAAATGCTCATATTTATTTTCGGATCGGTTGGAATTACTGTAACATCCATTTCGGAATTTGCAGGAATTTCTGTTATATAAATAATGTGATTTCCTCTAAATTTAAGGTTTTGAGTTGCAGGAAAGCAAGCAACAGAACTGTTTGAAGCCCAAGATAAATCGTTGATTTTAACACCTTCGGATAAATCGCCGTTGTAAGTAATTATTTTACCTTTCTCGGATTTCATTGTGTATTTTTTTAAAGGCTTTTGTTCTTCATTATCTTCAACTTGCGCTTTAATTTCAACTTTTAGAGTAAATTCTCCTGTTTTTAGACCGTTTGCACCTGCAACTCCAATAAAAATATTATAAGAATCTGTTGTTGAATTAAACCAAATACTTCTTGTGTGATCCTGAGTTTTTCCTGCTTTGGGATAATCCCATTTGTGCTCGGCTTCGCAAGTTACGCATGAATATAATTCCGGAACAATCGGAAATCTTGTTGTTCCGGTTTGATAACCGTAAATACTGAAATTTGCATTTTTATCTGTAGGAATAACTGTTACAGTAACTTCGGCATAAGGCGGAATTACAAATCCGTAGAGAACATGGTTTCCTGTAAATTTGCTGTTTTGAGTTGCAGGAAAACATGCAACGCTGCTGCTTGAAGCCCAACTCAAATCAGAAATAATTCTTCCTGTGTTTAAGTTTCCTTTTGTTTGAGAAATTTGATTTGGTTTTGCATCAATAAAAATTACAGATTCCGGAAATTGAGCTTTAGTTGTAAAAAAGCTTAAAATGAAAATCGGAATCAAGAAAAATGTTTTTTGTTTTTTCATAGCAGTTGAATTATGTTTTTAAAAATGAAAATTTACAAATAATTCAATTAGCAATATGTTTTTTTTTATAAAATGATATTTTTAATTGATATAAAAAAAATCACACGTTTATAGTGTTAAAAAATTTCTTTGTAACATTATTAATTGAATCGCAAAATTCAGCTTGAAGTTGATTATATGCGTTAATAAGTTTTTCGCCTTCGGGGCTAAGTTTGCTTGTTCCGCCGTTAAGTCCGCCGCGTTGTCTTTCAACAATACAAAAGTTTAATTCTTTTTCGGCTTCTTTAATTAATCCCCAAGCTTTTCTGTAGCTCATGCCTTTGTTTTCGGCAACTTTGGCAATGGAGTTATCGCTGTTAATTGAACTCAGAATTTGGAATAATTCGTTGTTTATAATTTTATTTCCGGATTCTTTGTGCATTAAAAAAATGTTGTAATCCAAAAAAATATTATAATATTTTGAGCCTTTAGGTCCTGCCATTTTATTCTAAAATTTTTATTTTTGATTAACAAAATTAATTCAAAAACCGGATTATTCAAAAATCAATATTTATTTTTTAACTTTTATTATTGTGAAAATAATGAAAATTAAAGAAATAAAAATCAAAACCCACTCTTCGGGTTCGGGAGTTCCGGTTACAAAAGGGTTATTTGGTTTTGTGAGAATTTCTTTTCCGTCTTCAATTTCTCGGTCGAAACGGTCGGACTGATTTTCGGCTTGTTTCAATGCTTCTTTTTGACGGTCGTTTACCAAAACTATCATCGACGAAAACTGTGAAACAATTCCGTTTTCAACAGCAATTTTATGAATACTGTCGAGCAATTGAATGTTTAAACTGTCGGTATTTTTGTGAATAAGTTGAATTTGTTTTGCAGAAATTATTTTTTTAAGATTGTTGTTTTCTGTAATTATTTTACTGTTAAAATTGTCTGAAAACAACCATATTAATTGGTTTTCCGTATCGTAAACAAAATTTTTATTTTCATTTGAAAAGTAAAATTTTATTTGGTTAATTAATTTTGAATTTTCGCCAGAAATATTTCCGTCGCTATTCTGAATTGTTTCCAAAACTGCATCGTCGTAACTTAACGGAAAATTATTGTTTAAATGCAAGAAATACAGCGGTTTTTCAAAGTTTATCACATTAAAATTATTCTCCGAACTTTCATAATTTCCTGCATCTGTAATAAAAATGACAGCATCGTAATTGTTTGTAAGTTTTTGATTGTTAAAACTTTCGAGAATTTTGTATGTATTTTGAAATCCAAAAAATACAAAATCTTTTATATTAAATTTTTCTATATTGATTTTTGAAAAACTTGAATCTTCCGGAAAATAAATATCACCTTCAAATTCTTTTTTTAATTCCGATATTGAAACCGACAAATCGTTATTTGAATTACTCATGCTGAATGAAGGGTCAATAATTATTGCTGTTTTAATTTTTTTAGTTTGATTTTTAAAATCAATTTCTTCAATTTTAAGTGAATTGTTTTCGGAAATTTTTATATTGTTAAAATCAAATTTTGTTTTTGCTTCGAGTTTTTCCGGAAACCAATTTTTATCTTTTTTAATTTCTAAATCGTTCACAAAAATTTTTGTTTTTTTATCGAAATAAACATTCCTTGTTTGAGTTAGTTTCGGCAAACTGTATGAGCCGTTTTTTTCGATGCAAACATATTTTAGCCAAATATTAAAAACAGGAATTATAGGGTTGTTTACAAAATTATTTTTCGACATTATCGGAAAAGCTCTCAGTCTGTACATTCCCGGTCCGGTTTGTTCCAACAGCGACGGGTCAACACGCATTTCTACTTCGTTTTTGTAAACTTGTTGAGCAGCACCTCGCGGCGAAACAGAGTATGCATATTTCTTTTCTGTTTTATCGTCGCTAATCCAAAGTCCTGTAATTACTGCATCTTCAGGCAATGAAAAATAATAAAAAATTTCTTGTTGGTCGGGAGTTTTATTTGTGTATGATTCAAAAATTTCGATTTCTGCAATTCCGTTTTTCTCCGAATAATTTATTTTTTGAGTGTCGATATGAACTTTTTCATCGTTAATATTTAACAATCCGGCTTCAACTTCATCTCTGTCCCAGCGAGCTTGAAGTGCATGTATAACTTCTTCTTTTTCTGCTCTTTGAATTTGTGTGTCAAATATTCTTTCATAAATAATTTCTGCTTCATAGTCGTCAAAATTTGTTGTATTTCCTTTGTAAAGAAATGGTTTTAGCAAAATATTATGAAAATTTTGAAACTTTTCTGCATCAGATTTTGAGATAAAAAATACTTTTGAATAAATTTCGGCAATTGAGTTTGAAGCTTTTTCGGGACTTAAATATCTGTATGGTGCCAAATATGAATTTGTCAACGCTCTTGTAATTATTTTTTTGTGTTTTATAATATCCACTTTTTGTTCTTTTGTGAAATTATCTTGAGAAAAATTTTCATATTTTTTGAAAATTCTCACTTGCGGCTGAATATTAAGTGTTTCAAACAAAATTACATTTATTGCAATTATTACAATTGTTAATGAAAATATTATCGGTTTTGAATATTTTTCGATATTTATTTTATATGATTTTATGAATTTTGTTATAAATAAAATTGGCATTGTAACGGGTAATATAAAAAATACAGTTGCAGAAAAAATGAAAAACAAAATAAAAATTATGGAGTAATAACTCGAAAAAATATCTTTTAAAGCATGTATCCATTCAAATTCAATAAAATTTTCTATTGCCAAACCCAAAAGCGGAAATGAATATAATAAAATAATTGTTGCCGCATAAATTCCAATAAGCAGCAGAATAACATTTGCAATAAAAATTAATATTTCTTCGGCTTTATTTTTAAGTTTGTTCTCGGTGAATAATTCATATAAAAATATTGATGTTCCTAAAATAAAAAGTATCAGAAGTTGAGCGGTTCCGGCTGTTAATTCTCTAAAAATCATCAATCTTAAAAATAAAACTGCAACAAGCGGAACTTCAATAGCATAAAAAATTGTAAATATTTTTTGCGGTTGAAACATGAATTTTTTAACAACAATATAAACTGTTAAAAACGGAACAATTATTCCCAAAAGAAGAATAAGCGTGAAATCGAAAGGAATTTCGCCGTTGAAGAACGATTTGAAAATGCCGTAACTCACAAAAGGAATCACCAAAGATAAAATCAGAATTATAAAAATACCGTTCCAAGCCCAAAAAATCGCATGAGTTGTAAATCTTATAAATTTATTTTCGAAAATATTTTTCATGAGTTTAAGATTTAGATGAAAATTGATAAAATTTTACCGCTTAAACGGAATATGTTTTTTAATGAATTTCTTATAAAATTAAGAAATCCGTTTTCTGAAGGAGGCGGAAATACAATTGCCGAAAGAATTTCTGCATTTTTTATTTTTTTGCGTGTCATTTTGGTATTATTGAATTTGATTTTTAATTTCAGTAAAAAATATTCTGCTTTTTTCTGTATCGGATTTGTCCGACAAAAATACAGAAACCATTGTCCATGTTGTGTTTTCGGAGTTTAAAGCCGACCAAATTCTGGCAGAAAAATCGTCGGTTGTTTTATTTTTGGATTGAAACCAATAATATGCTTTAAAATTTGTGTTTTTGAAAGTAATTTCTTTGATAAAAAAATTGTCGGATGCGCAAACTGTTTTGGAATTTTCAATTTCAAATCCGTCGGCAGTGTAGCAAATTTCGGGTTTGTGATGTCCCATCCAGTTTTCGGTTTTAGAAATAAGAATCGAACCGCTTATGTTTGAATCATCAAAACTAAATTTTTCCGATACGTCATTTTTCCCCGAAATCATTAAAGATTTTTCGTTTTCGGAAAGTGATATTTCGTTTAGTTCGATTTTTGTTTCGATATTAACTTTATCTTCACTTTTAGTAAGCAATACTTTATTTTTATTAAAGTTTACAAATATCAGAATAAATAAAATAAGTGTAAAAAAAACTGAAATTTGAGTTGAATATTTGATTTTATTTTCTGCAATTTTCGATTCTTCATAAAAATTAGTTATTGAATTTTTCATGAAATATTTTATCAAAAGCCAAACAATAATAAGTGAAAAAACGAATCCTATAATTCCCAACGGACGATGAAATATTTCGGCAAGTTTCGGCAAATTCAGAACCGTATAGGTATAAATAATTATTGAAACACGAAGAATATTGAAGAAAATTAATGAAAATATTAATATAAAAAAAGTGATAATTGCACGATAATCAATTTTTTTATTTTCAATAAAAATTAACATCAAAAAAACTATTGAAGCTGCCCAAATTCCTTTCATTCCGCTGCATGAAATGTCAATATTTGCGGCACGATTTTCAATTACAAAAATTGTTTGATTTCTTAAATTTTCAATTCCCAAACCCGAAAGCATATTTTCAACGGCATTTGTTGTAAAAATTCTAAGCGGAAATCCTATGTAAGTATCTAAATTTGAACCGAAAGGCAAAGTTTGAATTATCAATATAAAAGGAATAAATATTTTTTTCCAAACATTTTTGTTGAGATATAAACCTAAAATTCCGTAAGTTCCAAAACCGAAAAATATTGATTGAATAATTTTTATATCGAGAAATAATTTTGAAATAATATATCCGATAATTGATAAAATAATGATAATTAGCGGAAAAATTTTTATATTGAAATAAATTTGTTTCCAAAAAGCGACTTTTGTTTTAGAAAAATTGTAAACAGTAATGAAAATTACAAGAATTGCCGCATAAATTCCAAACCAGTTATTGTGAAGCGAATATGAATTTAATATCCAATATATTAGCGGATAAAAAAATATTGTCCACAAAACGGGAATAGCAAAAGTTGCAATTCTTGTAATAATATTTGAGCTTAATTTTTTCATTAATAATTAAAAAGCCGGTTCGTTTTGTTGAATTCTTTTTTCGATAAAAGGATATTTTAATTTGAAATATTCGTAAGCTTTATCGTCAGCTTTATTTCTGGCAAACAGTGATTTGTCTTTATAATTTTTCATAAATTTATCAACTCTTTTATCAAAAATTTCGGTGTAAGGTTCGTAATAAAATTTATAAGTATCGTTGTCTTTTGAATGAAGCAAAATTTCATTGTGTTTATCAATTAAAGGTAAAACTTTATCGTCCATTGTAAGTAAATAGCTCACGTCTATATTTTCTTTAATCGGGTTTGCAAGATTTTTTTTGGCAATAAACGGATCCCAATCAGGTATTGCAAACAGAATAAAACCAATATAAACAGCCCAAGAATTTTCTTTTATCATTTTAAAAGTTGTTTTTTGATATTTTATTTTGAAAATAAGTGTTATCAAGCCAAAAATTACCAAAGCTAAAAAGAAAAACAGTCCAATTCTTTTGTATGCAAGTCCGTAATGGTCAATATATTTCAAGTTTCTAAGAGCAACAGAAACAGTTAATATTGCATTTTGAAAAATCCAAGCATAAGCAGCAATTCTGAGCAATTTTGCTTTTGGGTAAAAATTCAAATTTGCACGGAAAAAATAAACCATTATTGCTATTGAAATTAAAATGCTGAGAATAAGCAAATAAGTTCCTTCGTGCACAAATTGTTTTAAATCAAAATCTTGTGTATATTCAAAACCAAACCAAACCCAATTTATATCTATTATATTAATTATCAATAATAAAGCGTTAATTAAAAAAATCAAAATTAAACCGGTTCTGTATTCGTTAACAAGATCGAGTTTTAATTTTCTTACTGTAGAATAAATACCTTTTTTATCTTTAGGTTTTCTTTGTCTTATAATTTTATCGGAATAATTATTTTCGAATTCAATTTCTTTGGCATTTATTTTTTTATAAAGGAAATATATCATTAAAGTGAAACCCCAAATTACAAACAGAACTTGTGTAGCAGAAATGTCTTTGAAAAGTTCACGTAACCAATCACCAATTTTTGTAAAAAATTTTGTGCTTATTTCATCAAAAATTGGGTTTGCAAATTTGAAAATCCAATAAAAAATGAACAAAACAACCAACGGAATTAATGTTAATTTTAAAAATCTGAAAGTATTTGAAAATCTTCCCAAAATATTTTTATTTATTTTGATATTTTCGAAAGGTAAATTTAGCGATGAAAAATAATCGACATAAGAAATTACAAATCCGAAAAATACTGCTTTAATTTTTTGATGATGAATAAACGACGGAACCATAAAAAGTGACATAATCCAAATAATAATCGAAAAAATGGAAGCATGATATGCAACAGCCGCCGAACTAAGCAAAACACCTAAAGAAACAGTTATTGTTCTCAACGATTTAAATGAAGCAGGGAATGCGAAAATCATTGCAATAATTGCAAATGCGCTAAATATGAATGCATTGTTTCCCAGACTTTCTTTCCAAAAAATGTATTCAAAAAAGAAAGTTCCTATAGCCAATAATATTAATTTGATTTTGTTTTTCATAGTCTAATATTTTATAAGTATTTTTATATCAATAAATTATAGCAAATAATTATTTTTGTTCGTTAATAAAATTTTCAAGTGCGTCTAAATGTTTTTTAAATTCTATTAAACCGATTTCTGTTATTTTATAGTTTGTGTTAGTTTTTTTTCCTATGAATTTTTTTTCAACTCCGATGTAATCTTCTTTTTCAAGAGCTTTTATATGACTTGCAAGGTTTCCGTCGGTTAAATCGAGCAATTCTTTAAGCGAATTAAAATCCATTTTTTCGTTCACGCTCAACGCCGACATAATGCCGAGTCGCACTCTGCTTTCAAAAACTTTGTTAATATCTGTAATTATTGATTTCAATTTTTAAGTTTAGATTTTAGTATTTAGTAATTTGTATTTAGTATTTAGTATTTAGTAATTAGTATTTAGTATTTAGTATTTAGTATTTAGTATTTAGTA
>DZBS01000018.1 GCA_022729995.1 Draconibacterium orientale
AGTTTGAATATTCAAATTGTTTTCGACAGAAATGCACGCCGAAAAAGAATTACCGACCGTTTAAACCAACGCTTTCAGGAAGGAATGATTAAGGAAGTTGAAAATCTTTTAACAGAAGGTGTTCCGCCGGAAACCCTTGTATATTACGGATTGGAATATAAATTTATAACTCAGTTTATAATGGGCGAACTTTCATATTCCGAAATGGTTTTTCAATTAAACACCGCAATTCATCAGTTCTCGAAACGGCAAATGACTTGGTTTAGAAAAATGGAAACCGACGGACATAAAATTTATAAAATAGACGGATTTGTTCCTTTAGAAGATAAAATAGAAAAAATAAAAAACCTTTATAACTCTTAAAAAATGAAAAAAATAATATTTTTTAAAGCGTTATTATTTACTGTTTTCTTTTTAGTTTCATGCAAGAACGACGATAAGATTTGCACAACAGAAGCAGTCGCAGGTTTAAATATCACAATAAAAGATGTTGCAACGGGACTAAAATTATGCGATGGAGTTACTGTAACAGCAAATGACGGCGATTATTCCGAAGCTCTTCAATTATTTACAAATCCCGAACCTGTATTTGTAGGAGCTTTTGAACGAGAAGGAAATTATGTAATAACTGTTACAAAAGAAGGATACCAACCGTTTACAAGCGACACAATGTTTGTAATAAGTGATATTTGCCACGTTGTTACACAACTCGGAGAGTTTGAAATAGCACCGATTAATACCAAAAAAATCAATTATTAAAAAACAAAAATTAATCGAATTTTGAAATAAAAAAACATTTATCAGTTTATTTTATAAAACCGATAAATGTTTGATTTGAAAAATCGGTGTTTTTATTGAACAGTTATCTGCATAGTTTTAATAAGCAAATTTTGTTGTTCTTGAATTTTCTTTTGTTTGTTAAGCTTAGCTTCTTCTTTAAGTTTAATGTTATTTTGTAATTCTGCTATTTTATTTTGATATCCGATAACTTCTTGTTGGTAACCCGAAATTTCGGCAGTTATAGCAACTTCATCTTCTTTAAAAACGTCCAATAATTTTTGTTGATCTTTAATTTTTTCGGCTAAACCTTGTTTACTTTGGTCAACGGCAAAATCATACATAATTTTTTTCATTGCTTGGTAGCTTAATTTATGATCTGTTTCATTCATAAAAGTTCCGCCCATATCTGTTGCTGTAGAGAAAGTTACAGCTCCGTCGGTCGAATATTTAACCATTCCGTAAATATCAACTGTATTTGGCGAAATTAATTTTATTGAAACATTATCAATAAACGATTCGGTTTTCCAATTTGCTTTATCGGAAAAATAAGTTACAGACATAAGCCTTGCCCATTCTTTCTTAATTGTTTCGGCATTTCTGTCGAAAATATTCACTGTAATAGATTTTTTATTTCCAATAGTTCCGTAATTTTCAAAAGTATCGGAAACTTTAATAACATATTGTGAATTTGCATTGCCAAATATCAGCAATAAAATAAAAATCAAATTAAACTTCTTCATAATGTATTTGTTTGGTATATAAATAATTTAGTTAAAAAAATCAATAGTAAAATTAATAAAAAAAATATCCTTCGCAAAAAGATTAGACAAATGTTATTTTCAATTATTATTGATAAACTTCACTAAATAAACGGCATAAAATTGAATAAATTTCAATTTATAAACTTAATTTCTTTTTTAATAATCAAACTTTATTGAATATTTAATATCTTGCAAAAAAATTTATTATGCTGATATTTTTCCTTATAAAAGAAAGTTTTGTTTATGCAATAAACTCACTTGTTGTAAATAAATTACGAACTTTTTTGTCGTTGCTTGGAATCACAATAGGTATTTTTGCAATGATTTCTGTTTTTACGGTAATTAATTCACTCGAAAGAAATATAAAAGACAGTATTGGCTCACTTGGCGACAATGTAATTTATCTTCAAAAATGGCCTTGGCAATTTGGAGGCGAATATCGTTGGTGGGATTATATGAAACGTCCGGTTCCTTCGCTTAAAGAAGCAGAAGAAATTAGAGAACGCTCAAAACTTGTAAAATCTGCTTGCTTTATTGCCGGTGCCCAAAAAACAGTGAAATATAAAAGTAACTATGCCGAAAACATTGAAATAGACGCAGTTGAATACACCTATCACGATATAAAAAGTTTTGAATTAATTTCAGGAAGATATTTTACGCAATCGGAATCGGCTTCGGGAAAAAATATTGCAATTATTGGAAACGACATTGCAACAGAACTTTTTGACGGAAAAGATCCTGTAGGCGAAACAATAAAAATTGGCGGAAACAAACTAAATGTTATTGGTGTTTTTAGTAAAGAAGGCGAAGATATGTTTGGAATGGGACTCGACAAAAAAGTTCTTGTTCCCATAAATTATTTTAAAAATATTATCAATATAAAAAGCGAAACTACCGGTCCGGCAATTATGATTGAACCAAAAGAAAATGTTTCGCTTACAGATTTAAAAGAAGAATTAAGAGGAATTGTAAGAACAATTCGAAAACAAAAACCGTCGGTTGAAGATAATTTTGCTTTAAATCAAGCAAGCCTTATTTCTCAAGGATTCGACGGATTATTCATAATTATTGATATTGCCGGAATAATTATAGGAGGATTTTCAATTCTTGTAGGCGGATTCGGTATTGCAAATATTATGTTTGTTTCGGTAAAAGAACAAACTCAACTTATTGGAATTCAAAAAGCTTTGGGAGCAAAAAGATATTTCATTCTTCTTCAATTTCTTTTTGAAGCCATAATTCTTTCACTTATAGGAGGAATATTAGGTCTTATATTTGTTTTTGCAGGTGTTAAAATATTCACTTCTATGTATGATATGGAAATATTTATGAGTACCGGAAATGTAATTACCGGACTAATATTGTCAATATCAATAGGAATTATCTCAGGTTTTGTTCCTGCAATGCAAGCCTCAAAACTCGACCCTGTTGTTGCAATTTCAACAGTATAGTTTTTTTAAAAAAAAAGAATTATTTTTGCAAACCAAAATTATAGAACCATTTTATAAAATATTTCTATAATTTTTATATTTATTATTAAAAATTTATAAGAAAATGGTTGCGATAAAAAAAGTATTTGGAAGATTTATGCTGTGGATATTAGGGTGGAAAATAAAAGGCGAACTTCCAACCGACCCAAAATACGTTGCGGTTATTGCTCCTCACACAAGCATTGCCGATATACTTATTGGCAAACTTTATAATTATGCTGTTGGTCAGAAGATTAAACTAATGATAAAAAAAGAATTTTTCTGGTTTCCGCTTAATTTAATTCTAAGATGGTGGGGCGGATTTCCGGTAAATAGAAAACATCCAAAAGGACTTATAAATCAAGTTGTTGACGAATTTAATAACAATAACAAAATGATTTTAGGAATAACTCCCGAAGGAACTCGTGCTTTAAGATCTGAATGGAAAACAGGATTTTATAGAATTTCGCAAGAAGCAAATGTGCCAATATTTCTAATGTTTGGAGATTTTAAAGAAAAAACCGTAGGATTTCTCGGAAAATTTGAAAAAACCGGAAATATGGAGCAAGATATTATTGAAATTAAAAAAAGATATGTTGGAATTACAGGTTATCATCCTCAAAAATTTACTGTCGGAGAAATATAATTTTTTCAACATTCCGTATTTAATATCACTTTTTAAATATCAAAATAAATGAAAAATCTATGTATAGCTCTATACAAACAAATGATTGACTATTTAAGATTTTCCTATGTGACCTTTAAAAACAATTTAAATATAAACACATGAAAAACTTAAAAGTTACAATAATTCAATCCGACCTAAAATGGGAAGATTCGAAAACTAACATTGAAAATTTTTCAAATAAAATTGATAATATCAAAGAAGACACAAACCTGATTGTTTTGCCCGAAATGTTTTCGACAGGTTTTTCTATGAATCCCGAAAAATTTGACAGAGAATTAGCCGAAAGTTCAATTTCTTTTATGCAAAAAAAAGCATTCGAGAAAAATGCAATAATTGTGGGAAGTGTTATTTTTAAAGAAAATGACAAATACTTTAATCGGCTCATTTGGATGCAGCCAAACGGGAAATTCGATTTTTACGATAAACGTCATCTTTTCTCTTTTGCGGGTGAAGACAAACATTATTCGTCCGGAAACAAAAATTTAATTTGTAAAATCGGTGATTGGCGAGTAAAACCGCTAATTTGCTACGATTTAAGATTTCCGGTTTGGAGCCGAAACAAAAACGATTACGATTTATTAATATACATTGCAAACTGGCCGGAAAGAAGAATTGACGCATGGGACACACTTTTAAAAGCAAGAGCAATTGAAAATCAAGCTTATGTTGTTGGTGTTAACAGAATTGGGAAAGATATTAACGAAATAGAACATTCGGGAAACTCACAAATTATTGACCCAAAAGGAAATGTAATTTCTGTTACAAAACCTCATGAAGAAAATACCGAAACTATTGAATTAAATTTCGACGAACTTACGGATTTTAGAAATAAATTTAGAGTTTCCGACGATGCAGATACATTCAATATACTATAAAAATTTAAAAATATTAAATAATATAAATAAAAACCAATATGGCATTACAAGAAGAATTTGAAAAACAAGGTAATTTTTTATTCAAATACAGAGGAATACTTCCGCTAATATTTCTTTTGGGCGGATTAATTTATTTTGTTGCAGATATTTATACTTCAACCAACGAAACCCCAAAAGTTAGTTTTGAAATAATTCAAATAATTGCAATAGCAACCGGTTTACTCGGATTATTTATAAGAAGTTTCACAGTTGGTTACACTCCAAAAAACACTTCGGGACGAAACACCGAGCAACAAGTTGCCGATGAAGTTAATAATTTAGGAATATACTCAATTGTGCGGCATCCTTTATATTTAGGAAATTTTTTCATGTGGCTTGCAATTGCAATTCTTACCGCAAATGTTTGGTTTATAATTGTTTTTACGCTAATTTATTGGGTATATTATGAAAGAATTATGTTTGCAGAAGAACAATTTTTGAGAAAAAAATTCGGCGAAATTTATATAAATTGGGCAAACTCAACTCCGGCTTTTATTCCTTGTTTTAAAAAATATAAAAAACCAACATTAAAATTTAGTTGGAAAAAAGTATTTAAAAAAGAAAAAAACGGATTGTTTGCACTTTTCTTATTAATATTAGTTTTCAATACAATAAAATTTTATTTGGAAACCGGAAAATATATAACAACCGATAAATGGCTGATTTACACAACAATTGTTTCGGGTGTTTTATATTTTATTCTTAAAATATTAAAAAGAAGAACACAAATATTTAATGAAGAAGGTCGTTAAAATGTTATAAAAGATTCTTCTTTCGATTTACAAATAATCGGAAGAAGAATCTCTGTTTTTAACAAAAGGAGCCACAGCTCTGTCAAAAATTCCTTGAATATATGCAATTGTCATTCCGTAATTTGAAACTGGAATTCCTGCATCAACAGCAGATTTCAAGCGATTTCTTAGTTGCTTTTCGGTAATCATACAACCGCCGCATTGAATTACCATTGAATATTCTTTTATATCTCTTTGCAAAGAATCCAAGCCTGCAACAACATCATATTCAATAGTTTTTCCGGTAAAATTTGTAATCCATCGCGGAATTTTTACACGACCTATATCGTCGCAAGAAGTATGATGAGTGCACGATTCAAGCAAAAGAATTCTGTCGCCGTTTTTTAGCTCCGAAATTTTTGGAGTTCCGGAAAGATATTTGTCAAAATCGCCTTTCAAACGAGCAAGTAAAATGCTGAAACTTGTTAACGGAATTTCATTTGGAATAGAAGCATCGGCTTTCTTAAAAATCTGACTGTCGGTTACAACAAGTGCCGGTTTTATTCCGGTTTTTTTCAAAAAAGTATCAACTTCTTTTTCCTTCACAACAACGGCAACACAATCGTTATCCAAAATATCTCTGATTGCCTGAACTTGCGGTAAAATCAATCTTCCGGCGGGAGCTTCAATATCAATCGGAGTAATAAGCAGAACAATATCTCCGTAAGAAATTAAATTGCCCAACAGCGACGGTTTTTTATATGCGGATTCGGGAATTGTTTTCTTAATTAAATCAATAATTTCATTAATATCATACATTTCAAAAGAAGAAAAATTAACGGTTTCAGAATTATATTCCGATTTTATTTTATCTTTTAAATTATTGGAAACTAAAGAAATATCGGCTTTATTATGAATTACAAAAAACGGACAATCATATTTTTTAAACTCACTTATTAAATTCATTTCAAAACTTCCGAAAGAATTTTCGGAAATAACAAGAATTGCTAAATCAATTAATTTTATAGTTTCCAGAGTTTTAGAAATTCTTTGTAAACCCAAATCGCCGGAATCGTCGATTCCGGCAGTGTCAACTAAAATTACGGGACCAAAACCTGTAATTTCAAAAGATTTTTTCACAGGATCAGTTGTTGTTCCCGGAACATCAGATACTATTGCAATTTGCTGAGAGGCAAGCATATTAATAATTGAACTTTTGCCCATATTTCTTTTTCCGTAAATACCGATATGCGGTTTTAGCTCTTTTCCTTTACTCATATTTTTTTGTGTAATTTTTAAATTCAAAATTCGAAAATTAAATTAAATATATGCTTAAATATATGATAAAATACCATATATTTAGGTAAATTATTTTTATAATTTTCAGACAAATCATTTTGATGAAATTTTTTAGAAAATACAGCATAAAACAAAAACTTTTGATTCCGCTTTTGGGATTAATGATTGTTCTTTTTGTATCAATATTATCCGGTTCTATTTATATTTTAAACGAAACATATAAATCTCAAACAAAAAAAATTATTCGGAACAAAATAGAAGAATTCAATGCAATATCAGAAGAAATCAGCAATTATGCATTATATAGCGCAACAATAATTTCCGAGTCGGAAAAAGTAAAAAAATCTTATGAAGAATATTACAAAACAGGTGATTTTGAAAAACCTTCGGAAGATTTACAAAGAAAATTTTCAAAAATAACAGACAAAGCATTTGAATTTTCAAATTATGAAACAAAAATTCATTTTCATTTACCGCCGGCAATTTCATTTTGCAGATGTTGGACAAATACAAGCGGAGATAACATTTCGGAATTTAGAAAATCAGTTGTTCAAATATCAAAAGATCATAAATTCAAAAAAGGAATTGAAACAGGAAGAGCCGGTTTGTCGATAAGAGGAATTGCTCCCATTTTTTCTGACTCAGGAAAATATTATGGTTCTGTTGAAGTAATTTATAATATAAAATATTTGTTGTCGCATAAGTTTAATCAAAAAAACGAAGATGCAGGCATATTCTTATCAGAAAAATATTTTAAAATTCCGGAAAACTATATCGAAATAAATTCAGAAGTTTACAGCACATCAAAAAAAGAAATAGGTAATTATTATTTAATAGAGAAAACATCTAATTTTAATGAAGAAAATCTTGATAAAAAAAATCTTCGAGATACAAAATCGGGATATAAACTTTTAAAAAAAACACCTTATGAATATGCTGTAATACCAATAATAAGTATAACAGGCGACGAAGAAGGTATAATTATTTTACAATTTAATTTAAACAATTTCAGAAATGAAATTCTGAAATTGTCAGCATTGTTTTCATTAATTTTTTTGATATTTATTAGTTCTATAATACTAATACTTAACTCAATAAGCAATCATTACATAGCTAACAGAATTCAAAAAACAAACAGATATTTAAAAAAGTTATCAAAAGGAAAACTAATAAAAATTGACACTCCAAAATATTCAGACGAAATATCTACAATGCAAAATTCTTTAATGGAACTAAGCATTTCATTAAAAGAAAAAATAAACTTCTCTGTTTCAATAGGTAAAGGAGATTTTGATTACCAATACAAAGCTGTCGGACAGTTTGACATTTTAGGAAAATCTCTTATTGAAATGAGAGAAAAATTAATTTTAAGCAGAATAGAACTTGAAAAACAAAAAGATATTGCAGAAGAAAGCTCGGCTTTAAAATCGCAATTTCTAAAAAACATGTCGCACGAAATAAGAACGCCTCTTAACGGAATTGTAGGGTTTTCGGAACTTATTGCCAATGACGAAATATCGCCCGAACTTAATAAAGAATACACCGGTATAATTGTAAGTTGCAGCCGGCAATTACTAAAAATAATTGACGATATTCTGGAAATTTCGGGGTTTGAAACAAATAAGAATAAGCCAATAATTTCGCAAGTAAATTTTAACGATGTTCTTTCAAAATTAAGAGATTTCTACTATTTGATTTCCCGAGAAAAAAATATAAACCTTATACTTTCGGGAAGTTTGCAGGATAATCTTAGTTTTATAGAAACAGACGAAAACAGACTTTATAAAATCTTGGATTGTTTTGCAAATAATGCATTCAAATTCACCGAAAAAGGAAATGTAGAAATCGGATATGTTACTTCTGATAAAAAAATTAGATTTTATGTTAAAGATAGTGGAATTGGCATCGGTAAAGAAAATATAAAAAAAATATTTGAACGTTTTTCTCAAGCAGATGAAGACATTTCATTGAAATACGGAGGTTTGGGTTTAGGACTTTCAATTGCTTTGGAAAACTCAAAAATGATTGGAGGTGAAATAGACGTAAAATCAGAACGGAATAAAGGTTCCGAATTTTCTTTAATTTTACCGTATTCTCCTGTAATTCAAGAAAAAGAAGAAAAATATATTAAAATTATAAATACAAAAACTAAAATTCTTGTTGCCGAAGATGAAGAAGTAAATATTTTATATCTCAAAACAATTATAGAAAATTTCTCTTCGAATTTTGAGATTTTACATGCAATAAACGGAAAAGCGGCAATAGAAATTTTTGAAAAAACCGAAAATATTAAAATGGTTTTTATGGATTTAAAAATGCCTATTTTAGACGGGTTTCAAGCAACTGTAGCAATAAAAAAAATAAATCCGAACATTCCGGTAATTGCACAAACTGCATATACTTCGGAAGAAGAAATAAGAAAATGTTATGAAATAGGAATTCATGATTTTTTAACAAAACCAATTTCCAGAGAAAAAATAAATTCGATTATTCAAAAATATCTCAGATAAAAAAAATCGCTCCGACAAAAATTTATCGAAGCGATTACATTATAAATAAAAATTCAAATCATCCGTTATCTTAAATTTGCCTGAGCTGCAGCTAATCTTGCAATAGGCACTCTGTATGGAGAGCAACTAACATAATCTAAACCTGTTCTGTGACAAAATTCAACAGAAGAAGGTTCTCCGCCGTGTTCGCCGCAAATTCCCAGTTTAATATTTGGTCTTGTTTGACGGCCTTTTTTAACAGCCATTTCAACTAATTGTCCAACGCCTTCTTGGTCGAGAACTTCAAAAGGGTCGCTTTTTAAAATTCCTTTTGCAATATAAACGGGCAGGAATTTTCCTGCGTCGTCTCTTGAATATCCAAAAGTCATTTGAGTAAGGTCGTTTGTTCCGAAAGAGAAGAATTCTGCTGATTCTGCAATTAAATCCGCAGTTAAAGCTGCTCTCGGAATTTCAATCATTGTTCCAACCAAATGTTCGATTTTATCGTTTCTTTCAGCAAATATTTTTGCAATTGTATCTCTAACAATTACTTCTTGCATTTTCATTTCGGCTAATGTTCCTGTTAAAGGAATCATAATTTCCGGAATTGCTTTAATACCTCGCTTTTTGAGATTTAATGCAGCCTCAATAATAGCACGAGTTTGCATTTCTGTAATTTCGGGATATGTGTTTCCCAAACGACAACCTCTATGACCCAACATTGGATTTACTTCCGATAAATCTTCAACTTTTTGTTTGATAATAGAAACATCAACTTTCATAATATCAGCCATTTCTTTTTGTCCTTTATCATCATGAGGAACAAATTCATGCAAAGGCGGATCAAGTAAACGAACAGTTACCGGTAAGTCTTTCATTGCTTCAAAAATACCTTCAAAATCGGTTCTTTGCATAGGCAATAATTTTTCAAGAGCTTTTCTTCTTTCAGTTTCATTTTCGGCAAGAATCATTTCACGCATTGCAACAATTTTTTCGCCTTCAAAAAACATGTGTTCTGTTCTGCAAAGACCAATTCCTTTTGCTCCGAATTCGCGAGCAACTTTTGCATCGTGAGGTGTATCGGCGTTTGTGCGAACATACATTCTTGTATATTTATCGGCAAGTTCCATAATTTTACCAAAGTCGCCGCTTAATTCAGGATCTATTGTAGCAATTTTTCCGTCGTAAACTTCACCTGTAGAACCGTTTAACGAAATCCAGTCGCCTTCTTTATATAATTTCCCGCCGGTTTCCATTGTGCGAGCTTTGTAATTAATTTTTATTGAGCCTGCACCCGAAACGCAACATTTTCCCATTCCTCTTGCAACAACAGCTGCGTGAGATGTCATACCTCCGCGAGCGGTTAAAATACCGTTTGCAATATTCATTCCTTCCAAATCTTCCGGAGAAGTTTCTATTCTGGCTAAAATTGAGTTTGGATATTTAGCGGCTTCGTCGGCAAAGAAAACGATTTGACCTGTTGCAGCTCCCGGAGAAGCGGGTAAACCTTTAGCTTTTACTGAAGCATTTGCAACAGCCGATTTTTCAAAAATAGGGTGAAGTAATTCATCTAATTTTTCGGGAGATTGTCTAAAAATAGCAGTTTTTTCGTCAATCATTCCTTCATTAAGCATATCAATTGCAATTTTAACCATTGCAGCACCTGTTCGTTTACCGTTTCGAGTTTGAAGCATCCAAAGTTTTCCTTCTTGAATTGTAAATTCAATATCTTGCATGTCTTTGTAATGTTTCTCAAGATTATTTTGAATTTCGTTCAATTCTTTATATTGTGAAGGCATTCTTTCTTCTAATGAAGGATATTTATTTTTTCGTTCTTCTTCGGTAACTTGAGCTAAAATAGCCCAACGTAAAGAGCCTTCTTTTGTTATTTGTTGCGGAGTTCGAGTTCCTGCAACAACGTCTTCACCTTGAGCATCAATTAAATATTCACCGTTGAAAAGATTTTCGCCTGTTCCTGCATCTCTTGTAAAAGCAACTCCTGTAGCAGAATCTTGTCCCATATTTCCAAAAACCATTGCTTGAACATTTACAGCAGTTCCCCAATCTCCGGGAATTTTATTCATTTTTCTGTAGTAGATTGCTCTGTCGGTGTTCCAACTGTCGAAAACCGCCATAACAGCACCCCAAAGTTGATCCCAAGGGTTTGTAGGAAAATCGTGTCCGGTTTGTTTTTTTACGGCTGCTTTGAATTTTGTAACTAATTCTTTTAAATCTTCAACAGTAAAATCTGTGTCGTTTTCAACTCCGCGAGATTCTTTAAGTTCTTCCATAATTTCTTCAAACGGGTCGATGTCTTCTTTTGATTCTGGTTTCATTCCCAAAACAACGTCGCCGTACATTTGAACAAATCTTCGGTATGAATCCCAAGCAAATCTTTCGTTACCGGTTTTTTTAGCTATTCCTACAACTGCATCGTCGTTTAATCCGAGATTAAGAACAGTATCCATCATTCCGGGCATTGAAACTCTTGCTCCCGAGCGAACAGAAAGCAAACAAGGATTTTCGGAAGAACCGAAACTTGTGCCCATAATTTTTTCAACATATTTTACGGCTGCTTCAACTTCCAATTTTAAAAACTCAACAGCTTTGTCTTTTCCAAGTTCATTATATTCGGTACAAACTTCGGTTGTAATTGTAAATCCGGGAGGAACAGGAACTCCTACAAGGTTCATTTCTGCAAGGTTTGCTCCTTTTCCGCCTAATAAATTTTTCATTTCTGCTTTACCTTCAGCTTGCTTATTACCAAAAGTATAAACTCTTTTCTTGTTAATCATTTTATATTATTTTTAATAAAAAAAAAACTTCCTTTAAGTTCGGTAAAAATATAAAAAAAAGCAATATTAAAAATTTTTTGAAAAACTATTTTTAATAATTTTTTTCAATTTTGTTTTTATAACTTTGTGTATTAAATTAATTTTTACTAAAAACTATTTTATATGAAAAAAATTATTTTTCTTTTATTAACAGCAGTATTATTTACTGTTTTGAGTGGAAACGGAAGAAAAGAGGGAAGATATAAAATAGAAGCTGCTCTAATCGAATATGAATTAGATATGATGGGAATGAAAGCCAAATCTTTTTTATATTTTAAAGATTACGGAAAACATCAGTGTATTGAAACTTCTATGGAAATGATGGGTCTTAAATTGGTAAACAGAACTTTGGAAATAGCCGGTTATACATATACTTTAAATATGAATGAAAAAACCGGAACAAAAATTAAAACTGTTGTTAACGAAGAAGAAATAGATCCTAATAATATGGATTTTGAAAATATGAGCGATGAAATAAAAACAAAATATAAAATTGTTGAGAAAGGAAATCAAGATTTTGCCGGAAAAAATTGTAAAGTTTTCGGAATGACAATTGAAGGACAAGATGCTTCATTTTTTGTTTGGAATAATATTCCTTTAAAATATGAAATGTCTCAAAACAATATGAGAATGATTATGAAAGCTGTAAGAATTGAAGAAAATCCAAGTTTTCCTGCAGGTATTTTTGAAATTCCCGTTGATTTTAAAATAGAAGAAATCAATTAATATTTTTCTAAAACAAAAAAACAATTTTAAAAATTTTTAAAAAGCTATTTTTTATATTTTTTTTCGTTTTTGTTTTTATAACTTTGTATACTAAATTAATTATTTATCTAAACTATTTTTCTATGAAAAAAATTATTTTTCTTTTATTAGCCGCAGTATTATTTACTTTTTCGTGTAAAGACGGTGGAAAAGACTCAAAAAATGAAAATGACAGTTCGGTTACTGTTAACGGCGAATCCAACGAAAAAGGCGACGCAGTAAAATCGGAAGGCCGATATAAATTAAAAGCTGCTTTAATTGAATATGAAATAGATATGATGGGAATAAAAGCCAAATCTACTTTATATTTTAAAGACTACGGAAAATTTCAATGTGTTGAAGCTTCAATGGAAATGATGGGCGTTAGCTCTGTTAACAGAACTTTGGAAATTGACGGTTATACTTATACATTAAACATGGATCAAAAAACCGGCTCAAAGATTAAATCTGTTGTTAACAAAGAAGATATGGACCCTAACGAAATGGATTTTGACAATTTGAGTGATGAAATTAAAACAAAATATAAAATTGTTGAGAAAGGAAATCAAGAAGTTGCCGGAAAAAATTGTAAAGTGTTTGGAATGACAATTGAAGGACAAGAGGCTACTTTTTATGTTTGGAATAATATTCCGGTAAAGTATGAGATGAACCAAAATAATATGACAATGATAATGAAAGCTATAAGAATTGAAGAAAATCCAAGTTTCCCCGCCGGTATTTTCGAAGTTCCCAAAGGTTTTACTATTGAAGAAATAAAATAATTTTTTAAAATCTACAATAAAATAATACTCCGAAATGACAGCTTTTATTACAATAAGCATTATTTTCGGAGTATTTTATTTTATAATGATTTCTTCATTTATATTCGGAATATTCTTTCCAAAAAAAAATCTGCCGTATAATCACAATCAATTTTCAGAAAAATCGGTGTTTATTTCTGTAATAATTCCTTTTAAAAACGAAGAGAAAAATCTTGTAGATTTAATTTCCGGACTTAAAACCCAATCTCTTTCTTCGGATTTATTTGAAGTAATTTTTGTAAACGATTTTTCCGATGATTCTTCGGCTAAAATTCTCGCAAATCTAATTTTAGGAATAGAAAATTTCAAAATTATTAATTCAAAATACCGAACCGGAAAGAAAAATGCCGTAGGTGAAGGAATAGAAAATTCAAAAGGAAATTTAATTGTAACAACAGATGCCGATTGTGAGCACGGAAAAATATGGTTGGAGAAAATCTATAATTTTTATATTGATTTTAAACCAAAAATGATTATAGGTCCGGTAAAATTGACAGGCGAAACATTGTTTGAAAAATTTCAATCTCTTGAATATATGAGTTTATCGGCTTCAACCGAAGGTGCTGCAAATATAAAACAAGCTTTTATGTGCAGTGCCGCAAACTTAGCTTTTGAAAAGGTAATTTATAATGAATGTAATAATTTATATAAAGAAAAATATGAATCGGGAGATGATGTTTTTCTTCTTCATAAAATAAAAAAAAAATATAGAAACGACATATTATTTTTAAATTCAAAAGATGCAATTGTTTATACAAAAGCTGAAAAAAAACTCAAAGGTTTTATAAATCAACGAAAAAGATGGGCAAGTAAAGCAAAAGGCTACAAAGATTCTGATGCTGTAATAATTTCGTTAATTGTAGCTATTTTTAATATCAATATAATTTTATTTGCAATTTTAACGGCAATTCATACATCATTTTTGTTTACATTCACTATAGTTTTTTTATTGAAAATAATTCCGGATTTTATTATTCTTAATAAAAAATCAAAATTTTATAACTCGGGTAAATTGATGAAATTATTTTTACCGTTTTCAATTATTTACCCGTTTTATATATCTTCAATTTCAATTTTATCAATTTTTTCAAACAAACTAAATTGGAAATCGAAAAAGAATAAATAGAATTTTATTTCGAGATAATAATTTTTCCAAAGTAAATTTTATTGTCTGCTAAAACTTTAAGAATATAAATTCCGTTGTTTAAGTTTTTCAAATCAATACTTGTAACATTCTCATTACTAAACTGATTAAATATTTCTTTCCCTGAAAAATCAATAACTGAAATCATTTTATTGCCACTCAGTTTAAGAGTAAAATCTCCGGAAGAAGGATTTGGAAAAACATTAATTTCATTATTAACAATATTTTTTATCGCAACATTTTCGGTAACATTAACTGTCCATTCTTGCGAAAGCGGTAAAGTTTCGTGAGAAACAGTATAAACGACTGTTCCGGAAGAAAAATCTACAGTTTGAGCAGATTCCGGTGAAATTTTAAAACCTGAATAAATAGTAATTATCGGTTTCAAAATAGATAAATCTGTTCCTTCATTTACAGATATATCAACAGCATACAGCGGACTTCCTGTTATAACAGCATCTCCGATTTGCGATGTTAATACAAAAGATAAAATATCGGGAGTTGCATTTAGAACATTTACAGCCCAAGTTTTAGAAATCTTTCTTTTTTCATTAGTAACAGTGTAATTAACAGGTCCTGAACTAAAATCGACAGTTACGCCTGAGGCCGGAGAAATTGTATATCCTGCGGGAATAAGAATTTGAGGAGTTAAAGCGTTCAATTCGGTTTCGGCAGGCATAATAATTTCAATTTTAAAATCCGGAAAATTAACAATTTCTGTTTCAATAATTTGAGTAGGAATATTGAACGATAAAATTTCCGGATCCGGATCCAAATATTCACCGTATACATTTGTAATCATCATCATATCCGGAAATAAAATTTCCGTAACATTAATTGGATTATCAACTCCGCAAAATGGTGCACGAATATATGTATTGTCTGTTTGTCCGACATTATTTGCACCAATGAAAAAAATATTTCCTTCGAGCGAATAATCCGGAACATAAACTTCTATTACCAATATTCTCCCTTTCGGAATAGTGATTTGTTGGGAAAGAGGAAAATTAATAACTTGTCCGGAATATTCATCAAGAATATTTACGGGCAATGTTCCGAGAAGAGTCAAACTGTCGAGTATAATTGACGATTCATACACACTCATTGTATAAAACTTCAATGAAATACTTTGAGAATTACCAACGGCTGCATCAGCTAAACCAATTCCTATATCGACACTTTGTACAACCCAATCGGAGTTTATATTGAAATAATTAAAAAGATCAAAAGCTCGATAATATGAATTTTCATAAGTTGCATGTGTAGTTGTAACATTGCATGCAAGTGCGTGAGAATTATCAATAATTTGACTTACAGAATGAGTAATCATAAAACTTTTGGTTTGATTTTTTATTTCAAACTGAGCAAATAAATAATATCCTGTAAAAAGATGAAAAATTAATAAAATAAATAACTTTTTCATTTTTGAAAGATTTGAAATATTTTGTAAAAATAAAAAAAGAGGGCTTAAATCAGTCCTCTTTTTACTTTAATAATAAAAAATATTTATTATTTATTATCTTCTGTGTTTTCGTTTTGAACTTCATCGTTCGATTTTTCAACTGATTTTTCTTTAGCAACAGTTTTTGTTTCTTTTTCAATAGTTTCAGTTGTAGTTTCGGAAGCTTTTTTGGTTGTTCTTCTTGTTCTTTTTTTCTTAACGTTTTTAGCGTCGTCTGAAATATAAGTATCGTTATAATCAACCAATTCGATAATACACATATCAGCATTATCACCTAATCTGTTTCCTGTTTTTAAAATTCTTGTGTATCCTCCAGGTCTGTCGGCAATTTTTTTGGAAACGTCTCTGAATAATTCAGTAACAGCATCTTTGCTTTGCAAAATGCTAAAAACTATTCTTCTTGAATGAGTTGAATCTTCTTTAGCTTTGTTAAGAATAGGTTCAACATACATTCTTAAAGCTTTTGCTTTTTGAAGCGTAGTTGAAATTCTTTTATGTTCTATTAAAGAAATAGCCATATTAGCCAACATTGCTTTTCTGTGAGAGCTTGTTCTCCCTAAATGATTAATTTTTTTATTGTGTCTCATTTTCTGTTATTCCTTATCTAATTTATATTTAGAAACGTCCATTCCAAAAGAAAGTCCTCTGTCAATCAATAAGTCTTCAATTTCGTTTAAAGATTTTTTACCGAAATTTCTGAATTTCAACAAATCATTTCTGTTGTAGATAACTAACTCTCCGAGAGTGTCAACATCAGCAGCTTTTAAACAATTTAGTGCTCTAACGGATAAATCCATATCAACTAATTTAGTTTTGAGCAATTGTCTCATGTGCAATATTTCTTCATCAAATTCGTCGTTTTCTTTTTTATCGTCGGAATCTAAAGTGATTTTTTCATCTGAAAATAAAACGAAATGGTGAATTAATATTTTAGCAGCTTCTTTAAGTGCTTCTTTTGGGTAAATAGAACCGTCTGTTTGTAGATCTAAAATAAGTTTTTCATAATCGGTTTTTTGACCGACACGATAATTTTCTACTTTATATTTTACATTTTTAATAGGTGTAAAAATGGAATCTACTGCAATTACCCCGATTTTTTCGCTTACATTAAGCTGTTCTTCTGCAGGTAAATATCCTCTTCCTTTTTCGATTGTAATTTCCATTTGGAATTTTACATCGCTTTCCATTTTACAAATTGATAATTCCGGGTTTAACACCTGAAATGCAGTCATTGAGTTGTTGATGTCTCCGGCAAGAAATTCATTTTTGCCGTTTAAAGTAACAAGAACTCTTTCTTCTTGAATTTCTGGAACAATATTTTTAAATCTAATTTGTTTAAGATTTAAGATTATTGACGGAATATCTTCAATAACACCGGGTATTGTAGAAAATTCATGGTCAACTCCGTCGACATGAATAGATGTTATGGCAAATCCTTCCAAAGAAGATAATAAAATTCTTCGTAAAGCATTACCAACCGTTATCCCGTATCCCGGTTCGAGGGGACGAAATTCAAACTGACCGGAAAAATCGTCAGATTTAATCATTATAACTTTATCCGGCTTTTGGAAATCTAAAATTGCCATAAATATTTTCTTTATTTATTATTTAGAGTATAGTTCAACTATAAGTTGTTCTTTAATATTTTCGGGTATTTCGTCTCTTTCCGGAACATTTAAAAATTTACCGGTCATAAGATTATTGTCCCATTCTAACCATGAGTATCTTGTATAAGATGAAGTGCCTAAAGAATCAGTAATAACCTCTAAAGATTTAGATTTTTCTCTAACACTGATAATGTCGCCGGGTTTTAACAAGTATGAAGGTATATTCACACCGCTTCCGTTAACATTTATGTGTCCGTGAGATACTAATTGACGTGCTTGAGATCTTGATGATGCAACTCCTAATCTGAAAACAACATTGTCTAATCTTGATTCCAAAAATTTTAAGAAAAGCTCACCTGTAATACCTTTGGTTCTAACTGCTTTTTGGAAAAGATTGTAAAATTGTTTTTCCAAAAGTCCGTAAGTATATTTTGTCTTTTGTTTTTCTTTAAGTTGTGTACCGTACTCCGAAACTTTTCTTCTTCTTTTGCTTGGACCATGTTGTCCCGGAGGGTAATTTTTTTTCTCGTATGCTTTATCTGCTCCAAAAATAGGAGAACCGAATTTTCTTGCAATTTTGGTTTTTGGACCTCTATATCTTGCCATTTATACTTTTATTTAAATATATTTTCAATTAATTAAACTCTTCTTCTTTTTGGCGGTCTACAACCGTTATGAGGTAACGGAGTAACGTCAATAATTTCGGTAACCATAATTCCGGTTGTGTGAATTGCTCTAATTGCAGCTTCTCTTCCGTTTCCGGGTCCTTTCACATATACCTTTACTTTTCTTAAACCTAAATCGTATGCTTCTTTAGAACATTCCGATGCTGCGGTTTGAGCTGCATAAGGAGTATTTTTTTTGGATCCTCTGAATCCCATTTTTCCTGCTGATGACCAAGATATTACTTGTCCTGTGCCATTTGACAGTGAAATAATTATGTTGTTAAATGAAGAATGTATGTGTGCTTGACCTTGTGCGTCAACAATTACTTTTTTCTTCTTTAATGCTTTAATCTTTTTTTTCTTTGCCATGATAATACAATTACAATATTGGTGTTAGTTGACTCTTCTACTTTTTCTGGTTTTAGCATTATTCTTTGTATGCTGACCTCTAACCGGTAATCCCATTCTGTGACGAATTCCTCTGTAACATCCTATCTCTCTCAACCGTTTTATATTCATTTGTTTTTCGGTTCTGAGTTCTCCCTCGATTTTGTATCCTTCAACGATAATATTTCTGATATTACCTTGTTGGTCGTCAGTCCAATCTTTAACTCTTGTATTTCTATCAACAGCAGCTTTATCCAAAATCACTTGCGCAGTGGTTTTTCCAATGCCGTGAATGTATGTTAATGCTATTTCTCCTCGCTTATTATCCGGTATATCAACACCTGCAATTCTAGCCATAATTTTTTTGATTATTAAATTTTTTAACCTTGTCTTTGTTTAAATTTCGGGTTTTTCTTATTTATAACGTATATTCTCCCTTTCCTTTTGACTATTTTACAGTCAGCAGTTCTCTTTTTTACCGATGCTCTAACTTTCATTTCATTAATTTTTATATCTGTATGTTATTCGTCCTTTGGTTAAATCATAGGGCGACATTTCAACCTTCACTTTATCTCCGGGTAAAATTCTGATATAATGCATTCTCATTTTCCCCGATATATGGGCTGTTATTGTATGCCCGTTTTCCAGTTCTACTCTAAACATTGCATTTGGTAATGCATCTGTTATAATTCCGTCTTGTTCTATTGAAGATTGTTTTGCCATATTAATTTTAAATTGAAGTAGCTCCCGCTCTTCCTTTAATTCTGCCGGATTTCATAAGACCGTCGTAATGTCTCATGAGTAGATGACTTTCAATATGTTGAAGAGTGTCTAAAACAACTCCTACAAGTATCAATAGTGATGTTCCTCCAAAGAAATTGGCGAATTGATTATTTATTCCCGCAATCATTGCAAATGCAGGTAATATTGCTACAAATGCTAAAAATATAGAACCCGGGAATGTTATTCTTGACATAACTGTGTCGAGAAATTCAATTGTTTTCTTTCCGGGTTTAACACCGGGAATAAATCCTCCGTTCTTTTTCATATCATCAGCCATTTGCGTTGGGTTCACAGTAATTGCGGTGTAAAAATATGTAAAGATAACAACTAACAGGAAAAATACAAAATTATACCAAAATCCGGTAATGCTTGAGAATGCTGCACCAATTGCATTTGTTGTTTCGGTATTGAAACTTGAAAACATCATTGGTATAAACATAAGTGCTTGAGCAAAAATTATAGGCATTACTCCTGCTGCATTAATTTTTAATGGGATATATTGTCGAACTCCGCCATATTGCTTGTTACCAACAATTCTTTTTGCATATTGAACAGGTATTTTTCTAACTGCTTGTACAAGTGCTATTGATGCAACAAATACTAAGAACAGCATTACCATTTCTACAAGGAAGATAATGAATCCGCCGCCGCCTGCACTAACTCTTGAAACTATTTCAGATGCTAACGACTGTGGAAATCTTGCAACAATACCAATCATGATAATTAAAGAAATTCCGTTACCAATTCCTTTGTCGGTAATTCTTTCACCTAACCACATAACAAACATAGTTCCTGCAACCAAAATTACTATTGATGAAACCCAGAAAAGATTTTGGTTTTGCATTATAAATGCATTTTCACCTAATTGATAATGTAAATTTATTATGTAACTTGGTGCTTGAAATCCTGTAATTAAAACTGTAAGGTATCTGGTAATTTGATTAATTTTGTTTCTTCCGCTTTCTCCTTCTCTTTGAAGTCTTTGGAAATACGGCACTGCCATTCCCATAAGTTGAATAACGATTGAAGCAGAAATATACGGCATAATTCCTAACGCAAAAACTGATGCGTTGGCAAATGCACCTCCGGAAAACATGTTAATCATTGCTACCAATCCGGTGCTTGCTTGATTTTGCAAACCTGTAAGTGCAAGCGGATCAATTCCGGGCAGAACAACATGTGCGCCGAATCTGTATATTAAAATTAATCCTAAAGTAGCTAAAAGTTTATTTCTTAGGTCTACGATAGTGTATATATGCTTTAAAGTTTGGAGAAATTTCTTCATTAATCTATAGTTTTATAGCTTGTCCGCCTTGTTTTTCAATTGCTTCTATCGCTGATTTGGAAAATGCATTAGCTGTAACTTCCAATTTCATTGACAATTCACCGTTACCAAGAATTTTTACTAAATCATTTTTTGATATAACTCCGAAATTTCTAAGAGTTTCAATATTGATTACGTTAATAGATTCTTTATTTGCTAAAGCTTCTAACACTTCAAGATTAACCGCTTTATATTCAACACGATTAACATTTCTGAAACCGAATTTTGGTAATCTTCTGTGTATTGGCATTTGTCCGCCTTCAAAGCCTGCTCTTTTTGAATATCCTGAGCGAGATTTTTGTCCTTTATGACCTCTTGTAGAAGTTCCTCCTTTGCCTGAACCGGTACCACGACCAATTCTCTTTCTTTTTCTAACCGAACCTTCTGCGGGTTTTAAATTGCTTAAATTCATCTTAATTTGATTTTCGAGAATTATTTAACTTCCTCAACTTTTACTAAATGATTTACTTTCTTTACCATTCCCATTATTTGCGGAGAAGCATCGTGTTCAACGGTTGCTCCGATTTTTCGTAAACCTAAAGCTGTAAGTGTGTCTTTTTGTCTTTTAGAAGATCCTATCTTGCTTCTTGTTTGTATTATTTTAATCTTAGCCATTGTGTTTTATATTCTAACCGTTAAAAACTTTATCTAAAGTAACACCTCTGTTTTCAGCAATGCTAAATGCATCTCTAAGTTCTCTTAGTGCTTGCATTGTAGCTTTTACAAGGTTGTGCGGATTCGATGAGCCTTTTGATTTTGCAAGAACGTCTGTTATTCCTACGCTTTCAAGTACCGCACGCATAGCACCTCCGGCTTTTACTCCGGTTCCGTGTGATGCAGGGATAATTAAAACATTTGCTCCGCCATATTTTGCAACTTGTTGATGTGGAATTGTTCCTTTATAAATTGGTATTCTGAAGAGATTTTTCTTAGCATCTTCAACACCTTTTTGAATTGCAGTTGTTACTTCGCTTGCTTTTCCCAAACCGTATCCTACAACACCATTTTCGTCGCCGACTACAACTATAGCCGAGAAACTAAATGTTCTTCCTCCTTTGGTTACTTTTGTAACTCTTTTAATTGCTACTAATCGGTCTTTTAATTCAACGTCAGTAGTACTAACTTTTTTCATATTGCTTTTAGACATTGTTCTTAAAATTTAAGGCCTGCTGTGCGTGCAGATTCTGCTAATGCTTTAACTCTTCCGTGATATAAATATCCTCCTCTGTCAAATACAACTAATTCAACACCTGCTTCTTTAGCTTTTTCTCCAATTGTTGTTCCCACTAATTGTGCTTGTTGAATTTTATTTATATCTGTTTTTTCAATTATACCTTTATCTTTTGATGATACAGATAGAATTGTTACTCTATCGTCATCGTTTATCAATTGAGCATATATATTTTTATTGCTTCTAAAAACTGATAATCTGGGACGTACAGCTGTACCTGATATATTTTTTCTTATACGTCTCTTAATTCTTATTCTTCTTTCGCTCTTAGTTAAAGCCATTTCTTTTTTAATTTAAATGAATTAATTATTTGTCAGAGGCAGATTTACCTGCTTTTCTTCTGAGAACTTCATCTGTAAATTTAATACCTTTTCCTTTATAAGGTTCGGGTTTTCTATAAGAGCGAACTTTAGCTGCTACATGTCCCAATAATTGTTTATCGAAACTTGTTAATGTTATAAAAGCATTTGCTCTTTTTTCTTGTTCTACTAAAACTTTGACTTCTGCAGGCAGCTCAAATATAATCGGGTGTGAATATCCAAGATTTAATTCAAGTAATTGTCCGGTTGCAACTGCTCTGTAACCAACTCCAATTACTTCCATTTTCTTTGAGAATCCTTCAGAAACTCCAATAATCATATTATTGATTAATGATCTGCTTAATCCGTGAAATGCTTTGTGTTGTTTCTCTTCGCTCGGTCTTGTAATTGTAAGAACGCCATCTTCTATTTTAACAACTATTTCAGGATTTATTTTTTGAGTTAATTCACCTAATTTACCTTTAACGGTTACGGTATTATCGTTGTCGATTTTAACTGTTACACCGCTTGGGATATTTATGGGTAATTTTCCTATTCTTGACATTGCTTTATATTAATATACGTAACATAATATTTCTCCGCCAATATTTTTCATTCTGGCTTGTTTATCTGTCATTACACCTTGTGATGTAGAGACTACTGCAACTCCTAATCCGTTTAAAACTCTTGGCAGTTCTGTTGCTCCGGCATATTTTCTTAAGCCCGGGGAACTAACTCTGTCGAGTTTTTTGAATGCGGGGTTTTTAGTTTTTGGATGATATTTTAAAGCTATTTTAATTATACCTTGTTTGTCGTCTTCTTCAAATTTGTAGCTTAAAATATATCCTTGTTCAAAAAGTATTTTTGTTATTTCCTTTTTTAAATTAGAAGCCGGAATTTCAACAATTCTGTGTCTTGCCATTGCGGCATTTCGGATTCTAGTAAGATAATCTGCAACCGGATCTGTTATCATTTTTAATAATTTTTAATTTTTTGATTACCAACTTGCTTTTTTTACACCGGGAATAAGACCTTGTGAAGCCATTTCTCTAAATGTAATTCTGCTGATTCCGAATTGTCTCATGTAACCTTTAGGTCTTCCTGTAAGGCTGCATCTGTTGTGCAATCTAACTTTCGAAGAATTTTTCGGAAGTTTTTGCAAACCGATTGAGTCATTGTTAGCTTTTAACTCGGCTCTTTTTTCAGCGTATTTGTCAACTAATTTTTGGCGTTTTACTTCACGCGCTTTCATTGATTCTTTAGCCATCTCTCTATTTATTTATTTTTGAAAAGGAAATCCAAATTCTTTTAATAATGCGTATGCTTCTTCATCGTTATCGGCTGAAGTAACGAATGTTATATTCATTCCGATAATATCACTTACTTGCTCCAATACAATTTCAGGAAAAATAATTTGCTCTTCAATACCGAGTGTATAATTTCCTCTTCCATCCATTTTACTTGGAATTCCTCTAAAGTCTTTAATACGTGGTAACGCAACAACTAACAATTTTTCAAGAAATTCATACATCCTGTCTCTTCTTAAAGTAACTTTCACACCGATTGGCATTTCTTCTCTCAACTTGAAATTTGAGATATTGTTCTTTGCTTTTCTTTGCACGGCTTTTTGACCTGCAATGATTGTTAATTCGTCTTGTGCGTTTTGGATAAGTTTTTTATCTGCAACTGCTTTTCCGATTCCTTGGTTTAAAACAATTTTTTTAAGTTTTGGAACCTGCATAACACTTTTGTATCCAAATTCTTGTTTAAGGTTTGGTACAATGTCGTTAAGATATTTTTTCTTTAATGTAGGAATATAGTTCTCCATTATTTGATCTCTTGTTTGTTAGTTGACTTCTTTGAATAACGGACCAACTTGCCGTTTCTTTCTTCTCTACCGATTCTTGTTGCTTTTCCTGTTTCCGGACAAACCAACATTAGATTTGAAATATTAATCGGTGCTTCTTTCTTCACAATTCCTCCTTGTGGGTTTTCAGTGTTGGGTTTTGTATGTTTAGATATTATATTAACACCTTCAACAATTGCTTTTCCTTTTTTTGTGAAAATTTCCAAAACACGACCTTGTTTGCCTTTATCATCGCCGGCGTTGACAAAAACCATGTCACCTTTTTTTATGTGTAGTTTCTTTTGCATCATTATAAACTTTATTTTTATAATACTTCCGGAGCTAATGAAATTATCTTCATGTTTGTTTTTCTTAATTCTCTGGGCACCGGTCCAAAAACCCGTGTTCCTCTCATTTCTCCTGCGTTATTAAGCATTACTACTGCATTGTCATCAAATCTGATATAAGATCCGTCGGGTCTTCTTATTTCTTTTTTTGTTCTTACAACTACTGCCTTAGAAACTGCTCCTTTTTTAATATCACCGGATGGTAATGCACTTTTTACTGCTACCACCACGGTATCGCCAATTGTAGCGTATTGTTTATTTGTTCCGCCTAAAACTCTGATTACCAGAACTTGTTTGGCGCCACTGTTATCGGCAACATTTAATCTGCTCTCTTGCTGTACCATAATTACTTAGCTCTTTCAATGATTTCAACTAATCTCCAATTTTTGCTCTTACTCATTGGTCTTGTTTCCATGATTTTAACAGTATCGCCCATTTTACAAGTGTTTTCTTCGTCATGAGCCATATATCGTTTTGTTTTGGTAACAAATTTACCATAGATAGGGTGCTTGAACTTTCTGTCAACTGCAACAGCAATAGTCTTTTGCATCTTATCGCTAACTACAACCCCTGTTCTTTCTTTTCTGAGATTTCTTTTTTCCATTTTAGTATCTTATTTTAGGCTCTTTCTTCACTTAATTCTCTCTTCCTCAATTCAGTTTTTAATCTAGCAATGAATCGTTTTGATTCACTGATTTTGTGCGGATTATCTAAATTGGAAACCTTATGGTTTATCCTTAATCGAACTAAAAGTTTTTTTTCTTCTTCGATTTTTTCGATAATCTCTTGCGTTGTCAGATCTTTAATTTCAGAGTTTTTCATTATTCTGCTGTATTTTCTACGTAATCTCTTCTAATTACAAATTTTGTTTTTACGGGCATTTTTTGAGCTGCGAGTCTAAGAGCTTCTTTAGCTACTTTTAAAGGTACTCCGTCTGCTTCAAATATAATTCTGCCCGGTGTAACTCTGGCTACAAACATTTCCGGTTCTCCTTTACCTTTACCCATTCTAACCTCTGCCGGTTTTTTAGATATTGGTTTATCGGGAAATATTCTGATCCAGATTTGTCCTTCTCTTTTCATGTATCTTGTAACTGCTTGACGTGCAGCTTCAATTTGTCTTCCGTTAACCCAAGTCGTGTCAAGAGACTTTATTGCAAATGAACCGAATGCTATTGTATTTCCTTGATTGGAATTACCTTTCATTCGTCCTTTTTGCTGCTTTCTGAATTTAGTTCTTTTGGGCTGTAACATTTTTCTAAAATTTCAAATGCGATTAATAATTAATTATTTTCTTTTTCTTCTGTTTGGGTTACCGCCTTGTGGACGTGAACTTACAGGTTTTCTTTTCTTTTTATTAAAGTCGGGGCTTAAATCTTGTTTTCCAAATTTTTCTCCTCTGCATATCCAAACTTTAATTCCAAGAAGTCCAACTTTTGTAAGTGCTTCAGCATGGTTATAGTCGATGTCTGCTCTTAGTGTATGAAGCGGAGTTCTTCCTTCTTTATACATTTCGGATCTTGCCATTTCAGCTCCGTTTAATCGACCTGAAACCATAACTTTAATCCCTTCTGCACCCATTCTCATTGTAGAAGCAATTGCCATTCTTACGGCTCTTCTGTATGCAATGTTTCCTTCAACTTGTCTTGCTATGTTTTCAGAAACAATAACGGCGTCTAATTCAGGTTTTTTTATCTCAAAAATATTTATTTGAATATCTTTTCCTGTAATCTTTTTTAATTCTTCTCTTAATTTATCGACTTCTTGACCGCCTTTTCCGATTATTATTCCGGGACGTGAAGTTGTGATTGTAACGGTTACTAATTTAAGAGTTCTTTCGATTATTATTTTAGAGATACCTGCTTTTATTAAACGAGTTTTAAGGTATTTTCGAATTTGGAAATCTTCTTTAATTTTTTGTGCGAATTTTCTTCCACCATACCAATTCGAGTCCCAACCTCTAATAATGCCTAATCTGTTACTGATCGGATTTGTCTTTTGTCCCATTATCTAATTTCTTTACTGTCAATATATAAAGTTACATGATTCGAACGCTTTCTGATTCTGTGAGCTCTTCCTTGTGGTGCCGGTCTATATCTTTTTAACATTCCGGCTGCGTCAACTTGAACTGTTTTTACTATCAGATTATGTTCTTCCGGTCTTTTACCGTCATTTTTGGCTTCCCAATTTGATAATGCAGATTTTAAGAGTTTTTCCATTTTAATGGAAGCTTCTTTTGAACTGAATTTCAATATATCGAGAGCTTTTAATACATCTACACCTCTAATCATGTCAGCAACGAGTCTCATTTTTCTGGGAGACGTCGGACAATTTCTCATTATTGCAAAATATTGTCCTTTGTTTGCTTCTTTGATACTTTCGGCTCTTAGTTTTTTACGTGCACCCATTGCTTTCTATTTTTTCTTTTTGTTATCTTTATGGCCTCTGTATGTTCTTGTAGGAGAAAATTCTCCTAATCTATGGCCTACCATATTTTCAGTAACATAAACAGGTATAAACTTGTTTCCGTTATGTACAGCCAGTGTATGTCCTACAAATTCCGGAGAAATCATTGAACGTCTTGCCCAAGTCTTAATAACTTGTTTTTTTCCTGACTCAGTCATGCTTACTACTTTTCGGTCCAACTTAAAGTCAATGTATGGACCTTTTTTGAGTGATCTGCTCATATGTCAACGATTATTTTTTACGTTTTTTATTCTTTCTTCTTTCGAGGATATATTTATCGGATGCTTTAACTTTTCTTGTTCTGTATCCTTTTGATAATAATCCTTTTCTTGATCTTGGATGTCCGCCTGATGATTTTCCTTCACCGCCACCCATTGGGTGATCTACGGGATTCATAACAACACCTCTAACTCTCGGTCTTCTTCCTAACCATCTTGATCTTCCTGCTTTTCCTGATCTTTCAAGAGCATGATCGGAGTTTGAAACTGTTCCGATTGTTGCTTTACATGTAATAAGAATTTTTCTTATTTCACCTGAAGGCATTTTAATTATAACATAATTACCTTCTCTGGATATAAGTTGGGCGTAAGTTCCTGCACTTCTGGCAATTTCTGCACCTTTTCCGGGTTGCATTTCAATTGCATGTATTACAGTTCCAAGTGGTATTTCAGATAAGAATAATGTGTTACCGATTTCCGGAGCAATTCCGGTTCCTGAAAGTAATTCTTGACCTATTTGTAATCCGTTTGGTGCAATTATATATCTTTTTTCTCCATCAGCATAGAAAAGCAATGCAATTCTTGCCGAACGATTTGGATCATACTCAATAGTTTTTACTATTGCAGGGATTAAATCTTTATCTCTTTTAAAATCGATAGCTCTGTAACTTTGTTTATGACCACCGCCGATATAGCGCATCGTCATTCTTCCTTGATTATTTCTTCCTCCTGATTTTGCTTTTCCTGTCATCAAAGATTTTTCGGGTTTTGAAGCTGAAATTTCTTCAAAACTGCTTGCTATCTTATGTCTCTGTCCGGGTGTTACCGGTTTTATCTTTTTTACTGCCATTTTACTTTAAATATTGCTGTAAAAATCTATTGAATCGCCCTTAGCTAAAGTTATTATTGCTTTTTTGTAAGAACTTGTTCTTCCTCTTACAACTCCGCCTCTTGTAAATCTTGATCTTGATTTACCTCCGTAACGCATTGTGTTAACTTCGTCAACACTTACGTTATATAGCTCTTCAACAGCTTTTTTAATTTCTATTTTATTGGCGCTTTTTTCGACTATAAAACCAACACGGTTTAACTTTTCGGTTAATCCGGTCATTTTTTCGGTTATTATCGGTTCTATCAAAATGCTCATAGCTTTATTATTCTTTAATTAGTCCGAAAGTTTGATTAATTACGTCAATTGAACTCTCTGTTAACACCAACATTGATGCGTTCATAACGCTATAAGTGTTTAATTCTGAAACCGTTAACACTTTAGAGTCTTTTAAATTTCGGGCTGACAAATATATATTATTATTTTTATTTGCTAAAACTAAAACAGACTTTTTATCAACAATTTTCAAATTATTTTTAATATTGATAAAGTCTTTTGTTTTAGGTGCCTGAAAATCAAAGTCTTCAACAATAATAATATTATTATTTAAAGCTTTGTATGTTAATGCGGATTTACGAGCTAATTGTTTTACTTTTTTATTAAGTTTAAAGTCGTAAGTTCTGGGTCTTGGACCGAATACTCTTCCACCACCTCTGAACAAAGGATTTTTTCTGCTGCCGGCTCGGGCAGTTCCTGTTCCTTTTTGTTTTTTCAATTTTACGGTACTGTAGGCTACTTCACTTTTTTCTTTGGCCTTATGTGTTCCTTGTCTTTTATTTGCTAAATGTTGTTTTACATCTAAATAAATAACATGGTTATTTGGTTCAATTCCAAAGACTCCTTCATCAAGTGTTATTTTTCTGCCTGTATCCACTCCTGATATGTTTAATACGCTAAGTTCCATTATTTTTCAATTATTATGTATGAACCTTTTGCTCCGGGTACTGAACCTTTAACAACTATTAAATTTTGTTCCGGAATTAGTTTTAATATTTCCAAATTAAATATTTTCACTTGGTCTCCTCCTGTTCTTCCTGCCATTCTCATTCCTTTAAATACTCTTGAAGGATATGATGATGCTCCTAATGAACCCGGCGCTCTTAATCTGTTGTGTTGTCCGTGAGTTTGACCTCCAACACCTTGAAAACCGTGTCTTTTTACAACTCCTTGGAATCCCTTCCCTTTGGAAGTTCCTGTAATGTCTACGAAACTTATATCGTTAAAGATATCAACAGTTACGCTGTCTCCTAATTTAAAATCTCGAACATAATCTGAAAATTCGACGATTTTTCTTTTTGGAGTTGAGTTGGCTTTTTTGAAATGTCCTCTTTCTGCTGCGTTTGTTCTTTTTTGTTTTTTGTCTTCGTACGCAATCTGAAGGGCATTATAGCCATCTTTTTCAACTGTTTTTACTTGAGTAACGACACAAGGTCCGGCCTCTAAAACAGTGCATGGAATGTTTTTTCCCTCGGCACTGAAAATTGATGTCATTCCAATTTTTTTACCTATTATTCCGGCCATTTTATTAAATGTTACTTGTTAAAAAAATTACACTTTTATTTCTACTTCTACACCGCTCGGCAATTCTAATTTCATTAAAGCGTCAACTGTTTTAGGTGTTGAGCTGTAAATATCTATTAGTCTTTTGAATGATGATACTTGAAATTGTTCTCTTGCTTTTTTGTTTACAAAAGGTGATTTCAATACTGTAAAAACTCTTTTACGAGTAGGTAACGGTATTGGACCGCTAACAACTGCACCTGTAGCTTTTACTGTCTTTACGATTTTTTCGGCTGAATTATCAACCAAATTATGATCGTAGGATTTTAGCTTTATACGAATCTTTTGAGCCATTTAAAAAACTTGATTATATTCGTTATTAAATATTATTTCCTGTTACACTGCTAATTATTTCAGCAGCTATTTTTTCAGTTACTTCTTCATAATGTGAAAATTCCATTGTAGAAGTTGCTCTTCCCGAACTTAATGTTCTAAGAATTGTAACGTAACCAAACATTTCCGATAACGGAACTGATGCTTTTATTGCTTTTACATTTAATTTATCTGATGCTCCCGATATTCTTCCTCGTCTTCTGTTAAGATCGGAAATAACGTCACCCATATTTGCTTCGGGAGTTAAAACTTCAACATTCATTATTGGTTCCATAATTACGGCACCGGCTTTTTTAGCTGCATCTTTAAATGCTATTGAAGCTGCAATTTCGAAAGAAAGTGCATCAGAATCTACATCATGATAAGAACCGTCTATTAAGGTAATTTTTAAACTTTCTGTTGGAAATCCGGCCAAAGGACCATTTTTCATTGCGTTTGTAAATCCTTTTATTATTGCAGGAATATATTCTTTTGGAATTACGCCGCCTTTTGTTGCATCTATAAATTGAAGTCCTTTTAATCCTTCATCAATTGGTCCGAGTTTAATGCTTATATCGGCAAATTTACCTCTACCTCCGGATTGTTTTTTAAACACTTCTCTATGGGTAACTTCAATTTTAACTGCCTCTTTATATGCAACTTGTGGTCGTCCTTGATTACATTCAACATTAAATTCTCTGAAAAGTCTGTCGATTAGAATTTCTAAGTGCAATTCTCCCATTCCTGAGATAATTGTTTGTCCTGAATTTTCGTCGATTTTAACTTTGAAAGTTGGATCTTCTTCTGCTAATTTGTTAAGTGCAATTCCTAATTTGTCTAAATCTTTTTTTGTTTTAGGTTCGATTGAAATTCCTATAACAGGTTCAGGGAATTTGATTGTTTCAAGAATTATTTGTTTGTTTTCTACAGTGAGTGTATCTCCTGTGATAACGTCTTTAAAACCTACTACTCCGCAAATATCGCCGGCAGAAACTGATTCAATCATGTTTTGCTTATTGGCGTGCATTTGATATATGTGAGATATTCTAACTTTTTGTTTTGTACGAGGATTATATACCTGAGATCCTGATTCAAGAGTTCCTGAATAAACTCTAACGTAGGCAAGTCTTCCCACAAATCTGTCGGTACTTATTTTAAATACCAGTGCAGATAAAGGTTCTTCGGCATCAGCTTTTCTTGTAACGATTTCATCATTTTTAGGATTAATTCCTTCAACAAACGGTCTATCTAAAGGGCTTGGTAAAAACTGAACTATTCCGTCAAGTAAATGTTGAACTCCTTTATTTTTGAATGCAGAACCGCACATAACGGGAATTATTCTTCTATCTACAACAGCTTTTCTTGTTGCAGCCATAAATTCTTCAACAGAGATTGAGTCTCTGTCTTCAAAAAATCTTTCAAGCATGTTTTCGTCTTGTTCTACGATAGCTTCAATTAGTTTTTCTCTCCATTCTTCAACTTCTGCTTCCATTTCTTGAGGAATTGGAACGAAGCCGTAATTTACGCCAAGTTTGTCGTCTTCTGTCCAAAGTACAGCTTTTCTTTGAACTAAATCAATAAAGCCTTTAAAATTCTCTTCGGCTCCTATGGGAATTTGAATTGGAATAGCGTTTGCTCCAAGTCTTTCATTAATTTGTTCAACTACTGCAAAAAAATCCGCCCCTGCTCTATCCATTTTGTTGATAAAAGCGATTCTCGGGACATTATATTTATCAGCTTGTCTCCAAACTGTTTCAGATTGTGGTTCAACACCGCCGACTGCGCAAAAAACTGCAACGGCACCATCTAAAACCCTGAGAGAACGTTCAACTTCAACAGTAAAATCAACGTGTCCGGGAGTATCGATTATATTTATTTTAAAGTCTTCATCTTGGAATTTCCAATATGTAGTGGTTGCAGCAGAAGTAATTGTAATACCTCTTTCTTGTTCTTGCTCCATCCAATCCATGGTTGCAGCTCCATCATGAACCTCACCTATTTTGTAATTCACTCCCGTGTAAAACAAAACACGCTCGGTTGTTGTTGTCTTTCCGGCATCAATGTGTGCCATGATGCCAATGTTTCTTGTATGTTTTAAATCTGTTGCCATTTTAATTTTTAGAACCTAAAGTGTGCAAAAGCTTTGTTTGCTTCTGCCATTCTGTGCATATCTTCTTTTCTTTTAAATGCTCCGCCTTCTTCGTTGTATGCATCTAATATTTCACTTGCTAATTTTTCGCTCATTGATTTACCTTTTCTGTTGCGAGCATAAGAAATAAGATTTTTCATGCAAACAGAAACTTTTCTGTCTGCTCTTATTTCCATTGGAACTTGGAATGTTGCTCCGCCTACTCTTCTGCTTTTAACTTCAACGTGTGGAGTTACATTTTCAAGTGCTTTTTTCCAAATTTCAAGGTTTGTTCCTTCTATGTCTTTTTTACGTAGTTCAACTATTTCAAGTGCTCCGTAAAAAATATTGAAAGAAGTAGTTTTTTTTCCGTTAAGCATCAAATTATTTACAAATTGTGTAACTAATTTGTCGTTAAATTTTGAATCGGGAGTAATTTCTCTCTTTTTTGATCTAGCTTTTCTCATGTTTTTAAAAAATCAATGATTATTTTTTCTTTGGAGTTTTTGTACCGTATTTTGAGCGTCTTTGAGTTCTGCCGTCAACTCCTTGAGTATCCAATGTTCCTCTTATAATGTGATATCTAACACCCGGTAAATCTTTAACTCTTCCGCCTCTAACCAACACTATAGAGTGTTCTTGCAGATTATGTCCTTCTCCCGGAATGTATGCATTTATTTCTTTTCCGTTTGTTAATCTTACTCTGGCAACTTTTCTCATTGCAGAGTTAGGTTTTTTAGGAGTTGTTGTATAAACTCTCACGCATACTCCTCGTCTTTGAGGGCATGAATCTAATGCAGGAGATTTACTTTTTACTTCGATGCTCTTGCGTCCTTTTCTTACTAATTGTTGAATTGTAGGCATATATTATATTAAAATATTTTAGTTATTTTCGGCTTGCAAAGGTAAAATTATTTTAATTCAATCCAACTCTTTTAAAAATAATTTTAAAAAAAAATCATCTTTTTTATTGTTACTAAAAGTATTGATGACTTTTTATTAATTTTAAAAGGCTTATTGAATGCTTCCGAATTATTAAGAGTGCAAAGTTAATTTATTTTATTGAAATATAAAGTTAATAAATCCTTATTCCACAGTTTTTTTTTAATTTTAATATCACATATTTTAATTTTGTAATACATTATATAAGGTGTAATAAATATTGCATTTTATGCTTTATAAATACGACTATTGAATTTAAATAATTATTTTACAGTGTTATATTGAGAAAATATGATTTATAACATAAAACATATTATACTATTGAATGTTATGTTTTTTTTTTTATTTTTGCATGCTACATTAATTTCTAGCGAATAAAAATCACATTCAAAATCATATAAAATGAAAATTTACCAAACAGGAGAAATCAGAAATATTGCATTAATCGGTAACGCAGGTTCAGGAAAAACCACGTTTGCCGAAGATATGCTTTTTGAAGGCGGGAAAATAACAAGAAGAGGAGCAATTGATTCCAAGAATACTGTATCAGACTATAGATTAGTTGAACACGAGCAAGGAGGATCTGTTTTTTCATCAGTTTTAAATACCGAATTGAACGGGGTAAAAATCAATATACTTGATGCTCCCGGTGCTATAGATTTTATTGGCGGAGCTGTTTCGTCGATGAGTATTACAGACACAGCAATTTTGTTTTTGAATTCGCAAAACGGAATTGAAGTTGGAACAGAAATTCATTGGAGACAAGCCGACAGGTTGAAAAAACCTGTTATGATAATAGCAAATCATTTAGACCACGATAAAACAAATTTTGACAAAACTATTGACGAAGCCAAAGAAAAATTAGGCAAAGGAGTAGTTTTAGTTCAATATCCCGTAAATCCGGGAACCGAATTTAATGCCATTATCGATTTGATAATGATGAAAATGTATAAATGGGATGAGAAATCTGAAAAAGTTGAAGAATTAGAAATTCCTGACAGCGAAAAAGAAAAAGCAGAAGAATTGAGGAATACTTTAATTGAAGCTGCCGCAGAAAATGACGAAAAATTGATGGAAGTATTCTTTGAAAAAGAAACACTGACCCAAGACGAAATGCGAAAAGGAATTTTAGCAGGCATCTTAAACCGTGGATTGTTTCCTGTTATGTGCTCATCGGCAAAGAAAAATTTCGGAACAAAAAGAATCATGGAATTTATAAAAAACGCATTACCTTCTCCCGACAAAGCTGCGACTCCTGTTACAGTGGAAAACCAAGAAATAAAATGCGATTCGACCGGAAAAAAATCTTTATTTGTATTTAAAATGTCTGTTGAAGAGCATTTGGGAGAAGTTGTATTCTTCAAAGTAATGTCGGGCAAAATTAGCGAAGGAGAAGATTTAATCAATTCAAAAAACAGTTCAAAAGAAAGAGTTTCACAAATTTTTGTATCCAACGGAAAAACACGTGAAAATGTTACCGAAATAAACGCCGGTGATATTGGAGCAACCGTTAAATTAAAATCAACCAAAGGAGAAAATACTTTGAGCGAAAAAGGTGCTGAATACGTATTCCCTAAAATAAAATATCCGAATCCAAAATATCGTGCAGCAATAAAAGCACTTAGTGAATCCGACGAAGAAAAACTTGGTGAATATTTGCACAAAATGCGAGATGAAGACCCAACATATATATTAGAATATTCTACAGAATTAAGACAGTTGATTATCCATTCACAAGGCGAGCACCATTTAAATACATTAAAATGGCATCTTGACAATATATTTAAATTACAAGCAGAATTTATTGCACCAAAAATTGCATACAGAGAAACAATTACGAAATGTTCTCAGGCAGACTACAGACACAGAAAACAATCAGGAGGTTCAGGTCAATTTGGCGAAGTTCACATGATTATAGAACCTTTTGAGGACGGAAAAGTAAAACCGTCTGCTTTTAAAATTGACGGCAAAGAATATGTTGTAAACGTTAGAGACACACAAGAATTTGAACTAAAATGGGGTGGAAAACTTGTATTTTGTAATTGCATTGTTGGAGGTGTTATTGAAGCAAGTTATATGCCTGCAATTGTTAAAGGTTTAATGGAAAAAATGGAATTTGGTCCTTTAACAGGAAGTTATGCAAGAGATATCAGAGTTAGCGTTTACGACGGAAAAATGCACTCTGTTGATTCAAACGAAATTTCATTTAAATTAGCCGGAGCAAAAGCTTTCTCTGATGCATTCAAAAAAGCGGGACCAAAAATTCTTGAACCTATTTACAATTTAGAAATTATGGTTCCGGGCGACAGAATGGGAGACGTAATGAGTGATTTACAAGGAAGAAGAGCAATAATCCAAGGCATGTCAAGCGAAAAAGGATTTGAGGTAGTTAAAGCCAAAATCCCGTTGGCTGAAATCACAAAATATGCAACTGCATTGAGTTCAATAACAGGCGGAAGAGCAACATTTGAAACAGAATTTTCGGAATATGCTCCCGTTCCCGGAGATTTACAAGATAAACTTATTAAAGCTCATGCTGAAGAAGAAGACGAAGAATAAAATTTACTTTTCAAAAATAAAAAAGCTGTCGAAATCGACAGCTTTTTTATTTTATTTTTCAATTTATCAATAATTAATTTTACTTTTGAAATCTTACTTTTATTAAATATATGAAAATACTTGACAAATATATAATTCGTAAGTTTCTGAGTACTTTTGTTTTTTCTATAATCCTTATAATAAGTATAGCAATTATTATCGACCTTACAGAAAAAATGGATAATTTTATAGAAAAACAAGCTCCGCTTAACGCAATTATTTTTGCATATTACATGAACTTTATTCCATATTACACAAATCTTTTCATGTTTCTGTTTATTTTCATTTCTGTTGTATTTTTCACTTCAAAAATGGCAGGAAGATTAGAAATAATTGCAATGATAAGCAGCGGAATAAGCTTCAACAGATTAATGTTTCCATATTTTATTTCTGCACTTTTATTAGGAATTTTGTCTTTCGTTCTGAGTAATTTTATTATTCCGCCTGCCAATGCTGTGAGGCTAAAGTTCGAAAATACTTATATAAACGGCACTTATTATCACAGCGGAAGGAATATTCATAAGCAAATTTCTCCGGGTGTTTTTCTGTATGTAGAAAATTTTAATACATTAAATAATTCGGCAAACCAATTTTCTTTAGAAAAATACAGCAAAAAAGAAATGGTTTCAAAACTTATGGCTCCGCGTGCAATCTGGGACAGCACAAAAAACAAATGGCATTTAACACAATACTATATTAGAAATATTAACGGCGACAAACAAAGAATTATTGAAGGAAGAAACCTCGACACTGCAGTTAATATTACACCAAAAGATTTTAAAAGACGAGATGCCGAAAAATCTACAATGAATTATAGAGAACTTAACGAATACATTAGCGAAATAAAATTAAGAGGAGAATCAAATTTAAACACATATTTGCTTGAAAAAAATCAGCGATGGGCATTCCCGTTTTCTACTTTTATTTTAACTTTAATAGGCGTTTCGTTAGCTTCTAAAAAAACAAGAGGCGGAACCGGAATGAATATCGGTATTGGAATTCTGATAAGTTTTGCATATATTTTTCTTATGAGAATGTCGGCACAGTTTTCAATAAAAGGAAATTTATCTCCTGTATTGTCGGCTTGGATTCCAAATTTAATATTTCTAATTTTAGGAGGATTTCTTTACAGAATTGCTCCAAAATAAAATATGCTGTATGAATTTAATAAATTATCATACAGCATATTACAAATATTATTCAAATCAATTAATAAATCCCAAATCTTGCCGATTCACCAAGTTGCTCTTCAATTCGTAACAATTGATTATATTTTGCAGTTCTTTCCGAACGAGATGCAGAACCTGTTTTAATAAATCCGGTATTTAAAGCTACCGACAAATCTGCAATTGTTGTATCTTCGGTTTCTCCGGAACGATGACTTATTATTGTTGAATAACCGTTTTGTTTTGCCATTTGAACTGTATTTATTGTTTCTGTTAATGTGCCTATTTGGTTAAGTTTAATTAAAATTGAATTTGCAACTCCTTCTTGAATTCCTTTTATAAGTCTTTCGGGATTTGTAACAAATAAATCATCGCCAACCAAGTGAATTTTGTCGCCCAATTCGTCGGTAAGAAGTTTCCAACCGTCCCAATCGTCTTCCCACAAACCGTCTTCTATTGAAGCAATAGGATATTTATCAACAAAATTTTTCCAATATGAAACCATTTCTTCGGAAGAAAATTCTTTGTTAATAGATTTAAGTTTATAAATTTTCTTTTCTGTATCATAAAACTCGGAAGCAGCAGCGTCTAAAGCCAAAACAATATCTTTTCCTATTCCGTAGCCGGATTTTTCTATAGCTTTTAATACATATTCAATTGCTTGTTCATTTGAATTCAAATTTGGAGCAAAACCTCCTTCATCGCCCACATTTACAGAAAATCCGTCGTTTTTAAGAACTTCTTTTAAATAATGAAAAACCTCCACTCCCATTCGTAATGAATCGCTAAAATTTCTTGCACCAATCGGCATAATCATAAACTCTTGAATATCAATATTATTATCGGCATGCGAACCGCCGTTTAAAATATTCATCATTGGAACCGGCAAAGTATAAGCATTAACTCCGCCAATATATTTATGTAAGGGTTGTGAATGAATTTGAGCTGCTGCTTTTGCTGCGGCAAGAGAAACACCGAGAATTGCATTTGCTCCCAGATTTGATTTATTAGGAGTTCCGTCGAGTTGAATTAATGCGGCATCAATCAAACTTTGGTCGTCGACATACATTCCTTTTAATTCTTCATTAATAATTTTATTGATATTTCCAACAGCTCTTGAAACTCCTCTTCCCAAAAATTTACCTTTGTCATTGTCTCTGAGTTCAACCGCTTCGTGCTTTCCGGTTGATGCACCGGAAGGAACTGAGGCTCTTCCAAAAGCACCGTTATTTGTATATAAATCTACTTCAATTGTAGGGTTTCCGCGAGAATCTAAAATTGTTCTGGCAATAATTTGAGCTATTTGAGACATAATTTTCGTTTTTCTTACAAATTTAATTCTTTTTCCGATAAAACGATAAAAAAAGATATTGTTAATAAAGATTTAAATAATAGTTTTAAATTATGTGTGAATTATGCAATTTTTGAAATATATTTGTGTGAATTTCAAGAATAAAAAATTATATATATGCCAAAACTACAAATTGGAGACAAAGCCCCGCATTTAGATAAAATAATTAGTCCCGAAAAGTTATCGGGAAAAAAGCTTGTTTTATATTTTTATCCAAAAGATAATACTCCGGGTTGCACTGCCGAAGCATGCGATTTGAGAGATAATTATACGGAATTAAACAATAAAAATTTTGTTGTTGCGGGAATAAGTCCGGACAGCAAAGAATCTCACGAAAAATTTTCAAAAAAATTTGAACTTCCATTTACTTTGATACCCGATACAGAAAAAGAAATATTAAATGCTTACGGTGTTTGGTCCGAAAAAAGTATGTACGGAAAAAAATATATGGGAGTTGTCAGACAAACTTTCATTATAAATGAAAAAGGAATTATAGAACACATTTTTGAAAAAGTAAAAACTAAAGAACACACAAATCAGATTTTTAAAGAACTAAATATCAAATAATTAATAAAATGGCAAAAAAAGAAAACGAAATCACAGATAATAAATCAGATAAACTAAAAGCTCTTCAAGCTACACTTGATAAAATTGACAAAGAATTCGGCAAAGGAACAATAATGAAATTATCGTCAGATGCTGTTGTTTCAATTCCTTCAATTTCATCAGGTTCCATAGGATTAGACGTTGCAATGGGTGTTGGCGGATATCCAAAAGGAAGAGTAATTGAAATATACGGACCTGAATCGTCGGGAAAAACAACCTTAGCATTACATGCAATTGCTCAAGCACAAAAAGCCGAAGGAATTGCCGCATTTATTGATGCAGAACACGCATTCGACAGTGCTTATGCAGAAAATTTAGGAATCGACATTGATAATTTACTTGTTTCGCAACCCGACAACGGAGAACAAGCTCTCGAAATTGCCGACCATCTAATCCGCTCCGGAGCTGTTGATATTATTGTTATCGACTCGGTTGCAGCACTTACTCCGAAAGCCGAAATTGAAGGCGATATGGGCGATTCAAGAATGGGACTTCAAGCCAGATTAATGTCGCAAGCTTTACGAAAATTAACATCAAGTATCAGCAAAACAAAAACTTGCGTTATTTTCATTAACCAATTAAGAGATAAAATTGGTGTTATGTTTGGAAATCCGGAAACAACAACAGGTGGAAACGCTTTAAAATTCTATTCTTCAATGAGATTGGACGTAAGAAAAGTTGGTCAATTAAAAGATAACGACGACGCTACCGGAAACAGAACAAGAGTTAAAGTTGTTAAAAACAAAGTTGCTCCGCCATTTAAAAAAGCTGAATTCGATATTATTTTTGGAGAAGGAATTTCAAAAATTGGTGAAATTATAGACATAGGTGTTGAGCTTGAAATTGTTACCAAAAGCGGTTCGTGGTATTCTTACGGCGACACAAAATTGGGACAAGGAAGAGACGGAGTTAAAGCAATTCTAAAAGACAATGTCGAATTAGCCGACGAAATTGAAGCAAAAATTAGATCTCATTACAGCACAAAATTATCTTAACAGTCTTCAGTCTTCAGT
>DZBS01000097.1 GCA_022729995.1 Draconibacterium orientale
AAGTTTAAATACAACTATTGAAGCCGGCAAAAAACTTGAAAGTATTTTACCCGAATTGGAAAAATCTGCAGAATTAGTTGCCGAAATTGCTTATGCAGGATTAGAACAAGCTAACGGAGCTTTACAAGTTAATACTGCAATGATACAATTAAATAATCAAACACAACACAATGCCTCAAGCAGCGAAAAAATTGCTTCAACAGCAGCAGAATTTTCATCTCAAGCCGAAGCTCTAAAGGAATTAATTCGTTTCTTTAAAACTTAAAAAAATTGATATATAATTTATCTTTTTGCTATTCAAAATGATATAAAAAGATAAATGTTCCTTCTAAGGCATATTTTTTATTATCTTTAATTTCTAATGTAAGATTTATTTCTGCTTTTGCTGTACCTCTCAGATTTACAAGCGATTTCATTTTGGCTTTTACGCGTATTTCACTTCCTACCAATACGGGTTGATTAAATTTCATTTTTTCGATTCCGTAATTTACCAGCAGTTTTATATTTCTTACTTCGATAATTTGTTCCCATAAATATGGAAGAATAGACACACTCAAATATCCGTGTGCGATTGTATTTCCAAAAGGACTTTCAGCTTTTGCACGTTCGGGATTTGTATGAATCCATTGCCAGTCGTGAGTTGCATCGGCAAACATGTTAATTTGCTCTTGTGTTACTTTATGATAATCGGAAACTCCCAATTCTTTCCCGATATATTGTTCGAATTCCGAAAAACTGTTTATTATTAACTTTTCCATTTAAAACTTTCTTTGTTGAAATAATAAGATTTTTGATTTTGGCGAAATTAAAAATAAAATAACGAAATTCACATAATAATATTTTGAATTAAATTTTGAGAATAAAATATTGTGCTTTCAATCGCAAATTTTTTAAACGAAAAACGGGAAATCTTATCCCTGAATAAAATAAATTCGCCACAAAATATGTTTATTTGCCAATATTTTAATTCGTTCATAACTAATTCCAATTAGTTAATCCCTATTGTTTTCTTCATAAATTAATTTAAGATACTATTGTCCGATATTATTTGAAAGCTAAAATATTTATTGTTTTCATGAAAATTTTGAACAAAAATCATAGAAAAAAAATGACAAAAACTAATGTAAAATTCATTTCGGAAGATAAAAGTGAATTTATGAATGAATTAAAAATAAAGGTTAAAAATTATTTTGAAACAAACAAAATAACAAAATACGGAAACAAAAATTTGGTCGTGAAAGCAATATTTATGGTTTCACTTTATATATTGCCGTATTTATTAATGTTAACAGGAATTATTACTTCGGGCTTAGGATTTTTTTTGGCTTGGATAATTATGGGAATAGGAATGGCCGGAGTTGGAATGGGACTTATGCACGACGCAAATCACAGAACTTTTTCAAAAAATCCTAAAGTAAATAATTTCTTAGGAAAATCTCTATATTTCTTGGGTGGATTTCCGCCAAATTGGAAATTTCAACACAACAACATGCACCACGGAAACACAAATATTGAAGGACACGACGACGATATTACTTCTTTGAAAATATTAAGATTTTCGCCACATCAAACATACAGAAAAATTCATAAATTTCAACATTTTTATGCTTGGATTTTCTATGGATTAATGACAATTTCATGGTCTACAAGTAAAGATTTTAAACAATTGAAGAAATATAAAAACTCAGAAGGATATTTTAGAAAAAATAGAAAATTCAGTAAATATCTTTTAGATTTAATATTTGCAAAAACAATTTACTATATTGTATTTCTTATAATTCCTTTAATTTTCTTCCCAATATCGTGGTATTGGACAATATTATTTTATTTGGCAATGCACTTTGTTGCAGGTTCTATTTTAGGAATTGTGTTTCAAACGGCTCATATAATGCCGTCTTCCGAATTTCCTTTACCCGACGAAAACGGAAATATTCAAAACGATTGGGCAATACATCAGCTTTCAACAACGTCTGACTATTCGCCCGAAAACAGATTTTTTTCTTGGTTAATAGGCGGATTAAATTTTCAAATTGAACATCATTTGTTTCCAAATATCAGCCACGTTCATTACCGAAAACTTTCGCCGATTGTAAAAAATACAGCTCTAAAATATAATTTACCTTATAATATCCAAGCAAATTTTATTTCGGCTTTGGCTAATCATACCAAAATGCTAAAAATCTTAGGAGAAAAATAATTATTAATTTATAGAAATATTCCTTAATTTTGAATTATTATAAATGAATATTAACTTCAAACAAATTAATTATGGAAAATACTGCTATTAACGAACGAATTAAAGAATTAAGATATAAAAACGAAATTTTTTATAAAAGAATTCTCACAAGAAAAACAAAATATGTTCCTGCAGAAATTAATATTGATATTAAAATAAAACAGGAAAAAAATACAACTGTGCTTATCAGACTTTTGGCTTTTGCAATTGCCGTTATAATCGGTTTTTCGGTTGATGTTGAAAAAGACGGAGTTCAAGCTGTATATAAAATATTGTTTGCTTTCGTTCTGTTTTTTATGCCTTCATTTTTGAGCTCAATTAGAAAAATAAGATACGAAGAAATTAAATTCTTACAATCTCTTTTAACAAAAGTATAATTGCTTTTTAAATTTTATATTGAAGCCGACAAATATTAAAACTTGTCGGTTTTTTTTATTTTCAAAAACATGTCCGATAATTAACTTTGTAAAATATAAATTCGTAAATTCCTTTAAAATTAATTAAATCAAAATTATAAAAACATGAAATCAATTCTTTGGGTATTATTCTTTTTCCTTTTAATTTTCGGAATTGTTCAATCAGATTCTTTAAAAGAAAAAATGTTTTCTAAAAGTAAAGATTCAACCGAATTATCACAAAATTCAAATCTACAAGAATCGGCTGTTGCAGTTGTAAATTTTTTAAATTGGTATAAATTAAATTACGATGAAATAAGTAAAATTGAAACAGTTAACAATTTCTCGAGCGAATACGATTCAACAAAATTTTATTCGGTTAATTTCACCGGAACAGAAAATTATCTTAAAAAACTAAAATCAAGCGGATATATTTCCGAAAAATATATTTCAACATGGAGGAAATATTTTTTAAAATGCGAACAAAACTTCAAACAAAATCCTCAAAACGACGGACCGCCAAACGGATTTGAATTCGACTTTGTTTTATGGACTCAAGAAATTGACGAAACTCTTGAAAGTATTAATAATTATAAGATTTTAAATGTAAATGAATCCGAAAAAAATTCTGTTGTAGATATTGAAATCACAATGAATCTGGAATTTACACTTTCAAAAATTAACGGAAAATGGTTAATAGATAATATTGAAAACAAATAATATTTTAATTCGATATAAAAAAATTGATTCTCCGTAAAATTACCCAATAAAAATAATATATTTTTTAATAAACTGTTCAAATTTCCCCTTAAAAAGCATAGCTGTAAGTTTAAGGATTATTTTTTATAATCACGAAGTGATTAAATGTGAATAGCCGTGGGTGAAACCCACGGAAAATATACAGAGTAAACAACAACAGTGAAGCGGTTGAACAATACAGGTTAATTTATATTCAACCGCTTAGCGGTTGTTTTTTTTCGTATATCATACCCCGAGTTTCACTCGGGGCTATTAACATTTAAGTCCTTCGGACTTATTCATATCATATTGATTTACATCAAAATAAGCATTGATTAAGTTTATTCAATTTTCTTAACTTGACGGATATGCATTTAAGGCAGAATTTGTATCATACATTTAATCAGTATATTAGTTCTAATTAAAAAACATTCTTCAGTTAAATAAAAAAATTAAGTAATTATATGTATAATCATTTAAAAAAATATAACTTAAATGCCTTTCATATAGAAGTTTTTCAAAAGAAAACTCACTTCGATATTTATGTTTTATCATAAAAAAAATCTTATTTTTCAAAATAACAAATATATCCGACTTATTTGCATACCTTTGCGACCTTTATAAATTACTTATGACATTTACAGATCTACAAATTATTGAACCAATCCTTAGAGCAATTACTGCCGAAGGATACACACAACCCACTCCTATTCAAGAACAATCCATACCAATTCTTCTTAAAGGAAAAGACCTGCTCGGTTGTGCACAAACAGGCACAGGAAAAACCGCAGCTTTTGCAATTCCTATTCTCCAACACTTATTTCTTGACAAGAAAAATTTTAACGGACAACGAAGAATTAGAGCTTTAATAGTTACTCCTACTCGCGAGTTGGCAATTCAAATAGGCGAAAGTTTTTCTGCTTACGGAAAATTTACCGGAATAAGAAACACCGTAATTTTTGGAGGAGTTAAACAAGGCTCGCAAACAGATATTTTGAGAAAAGGTGTTGACATTCTTGTTGCAACTCCCGGAAGACTTTTAGATTTAATTGACCAAGGATACATTTCATTGAAAGATGTGGAAATTTCGGTTTTAGACGAAGCAGATCACATGCTCGACATGGGTTTTGTTCACGATATAAAAAAAATTATTGCAAAATTACCTGCTCAAAGACAATCACTTTTCTTTTCGGCTACAATGCCGCCTGAAATTGTCGAATTATCGAAAAAAATTCTCGGAAACCCCGAAAAAGTAACAATTATGCCCGAACAAACAACAGCCGAAAAAGTTGAACAAGCTGTTTATTTTGTCGGAAAAAAAGACAAATCAAGATTACTTGTTCACATTCTAAACGAAAAATCTTATTATTCGGTTTTAATATTTTCGCGAACAAAACACGGAGCCGACAAAATTGCTAAATCGCTTGAAAAAGCAGGAATAAAATCCGATGCAATTCACGGAAACAAATCGCAAGGAGCTCGCCAAAGAACTCTCGACAATTTCAAAAAAGGAAAAACACACGTTCTTGTTGCTACAGATATTGCAGCCAGAGGAATAGACGTTGAAGAACTTGCACTTGTTGTAAATTATGATTTGCCAAATGTTCCGGAAACTTATATTCACAGAATCGGCAGAACCGGACGTGCAAATGCCGGAGGTGTTGCTCTTTCTTTTTGCGATATTGAAGAAAGACCTTATCTTAAAGATATTTTGAAACTAATAAAACAAGAAATTCCGGTTATTGAAAATCATCCTTTTGTTGACGAAAGTGTTGAAGAAACACCAAAATCTAAAGCAAAACCGCAAAGACCAAACTCGCAACGAAAACCTGAAAGCTACGGTAAAAACGATAAAAGTTTTAAAAAAGGAAGAAGAAAAAGACCTGATACTCAAAATAAAAGATAAAATATCAATCTTAAATTTTTTAAAATGGAAACCAATAATCTCGACGGAAAATTAAGAAAAAATATTAAAATCGGAATTGAAGTAGAAATAGTTCAAAAACACCACCAACGAAGCGGCGAATTAACCGAAGGAGTTGTAAAAAGAATTCTCACAAACTCGCAAAATCATCCGCACGGAATAAAAGTTATGCTCGAAACCGGAGAAGTAGGAAGAGTTCAAAAAATATTAGTCTAAAATTATACCTTAAATCCGTAAGTATTTTTATAAATTATTAAAAATAAGGAGTAAGACATGACAGGTTTCTTTATTTAAGTGATAAGAAAAGCAATTAACCTGTAGGTTTTCAAACAAAACCTGTCATGTCTTTCGGATATAAAGCGTTTTTAATCAAAACGCTTTTTTTTATTGAAAAATTGAAACCATTATTTTCGTTGAATTTTATGAAATTAACACCTTATATAAAATATATTTGTTTAATTTAAATATTAAAAATACATTTAATGAATAAAAGTTACAGGTAAAAAATAATAATTTTTAAATCGGAATATAATATTTTTTTAATGCTGAAACAATCAATAAGATATAGAATTTCATGGATTGTTGGGGTTATTGTTTTGATAACAATAATGTCAATTATTTCATACACAGGCATTAAAACCAAAAAAGAAGCAGTTTATTTTGCAGAAACTCAAATGCGCACTGTATTGGAAAATTCTGTTCAATCCATTGAATTTAAAATAAACAGCAATATAAAATCAATGGAATCTCATTGGAAAGATTTAGAAATACTTAAAGATTCAAAAGACTTCGACAGAAAAGAACTTCAAAAAATTTATTCAAATATTCTTCAAAACGATTCATTAATAATTGGTTATACAGTAACATTTCTTCCGGGCGAATTTGACGGAAAATGCAATGAATACAAAGGATATCCGGGTTTTTTTGACGACGGACGTTTTAGCGAATACATTTACAAAAAAGACGGAAAAATTTGCAGAGAAAATGAAACCGGAAACTTTGAAAAATATTTGGTCGAAAACGGCGATGAATGGTGGAAAACTCCGTCAAAAAATAAAGAAAACTATATTTATATGGATTTATACCGAGTTGAAGACAGAGATGTTTTAATGCTTTCGCTGGTATATGCAATTATTAAAGAAAAAAAATTTAAAGGAATAATTTGTATCGATTTAATAAGTAATTTCATTCAAATACAAGCACTTAAAGCAAAAAATAATTTATTTGGAGGAAAAGGAAAAGTTACAATTTTTGACCAAGACGGAAACATTGCTGCCGACACAAAAAACCCTGAAAATATTGGTAAAGAAATTAATATTTTTGACTCTGCAAACTCAAACTCAATTTTGAAATCTATAAAAAAAGGCAACAAAAATTTCTTTAAACAAAATAACAGTTATTTCAGCTACATACCCATTGAATTCTACGGTTCATCGGCAAAATGGCAAATGCGTGTTGAAATTCCCGAAAAAATAATTACTTCAAATGCAAGAAAAACAATTCAGAACCAACTGATTATAGGAATTCTAAGTATAATAATAAGCATTCTTACAATATTTATAATTATAAGAAAACTTTTATATCCATTACATAAACTAACAAAAATTACCGAAAAAATTACAGAAGGAAATTTAAATACTACTATTGAAATAAAATCAAAAAACGAAATCGGAAAACTTGCAGAAGCTTTTAACTCAATGTTAAAAAGACTTTATGTTCAATACAATGAAATCCAAACTTCAGAAGAAGAACTAAGTGCAACAAACGAAGAACTTATTGTTACATCAAAAACGCTTGAAGAAACAAATAATGAACTAACAAAAACAAATACAACTGCAATTGAAAATTATAACAGATTTAAAAGTGCTTTTGAAAATTCAAATATAGGAATGGCACTTGTTGCTCCCGACGGAAATATTATTGAAGCGAACAAAAGTCTTTGCAGCATTTTAGGATATTCTTCGGTAAACTTAATTTCAAAAACACTCGACGAATTGGTTCACAGAGAAGACAGAGCAAACGATTTAACTTTTAAACAACAAATATTCTCGGGAGAAATATCATCATATCAAATAGAAAAAAGATATATCAGCAAAACAAATAAAATCGTTTGGACAATATTTAACAATTCGGTTGTAAAAGACGAACTAAATAATCCGATTTACTTTGTTTCTCAAATACAAGACATTTCAAAAGAGAAACAAGACAAATTAGAAATTTTGCAAAAAAATGAAGAACTTATCCAAGCAAAACATAAAGCAGAAGAAAGCGACAGATTGAAATCGGAATTTATAAATAACATGTCGCACGAAATTAGAACTCCGATGAACGGAATTTTGGGTTTTTCCGATTTACTTTCAGATGCGGAAATAAGTTTCGACAAAAGAGCATATTACATAAACATTATTCAAAACAGCGGAAATCAATTAATGAGAATTATTGATGATATTTTGGAAATCTCAAAACTTGGAACAAAGCAAGTTACCGCTCAAAATGCCAAAATAAATATCAGCAATATTCTTCTTCATCATTTTTCTATTTTTGATATTAAAGCAAAAGAAAAAGAAATACCTATTTTTTTGAGAAACGAACTTTCGGAAGATGAAAGTTGCATACTTTCCGATGAATCAAAAATAAATAAAATTCTTTCAAATTTAATAGAAAATGCTTTAAAATTCACCAATAAAGGCTCTATAGAAATTGGCTGTAAAATTGTTTCCGAAAAAAATATTCAGGAAATTGAAATCTTCGTTAAAGATTCAGGAATTGGAATTGACCCCGATAAATTGGATATTATTTTTGAACGATTTGCACAAGGAGATAAAGATAAATCAAGATTAGCGGGCGGTTTAGGTCTCGGACTTTCAATTGCAAAAGAAAATGCCGAAATTATCGGAGGAAGAATTTTTGTTGAATCGATAAAAAATGAAGGCTCAACTTTTTATATCAGAATTCCTTACATTCCGGTTAATAACATAATTCACAAAAGTAAGCCGCAAGATTATTCCATTATGATTGTTGAAGACGAAGAAATAAATTGTCTTTTTATGGAAGTAATTTTAAAGAATATTATGAAATTAAACTGCAAAATTATTTATGCTAAAAACGGAAAAGAAGCTGTTGATTTTTGTAAAGATGAACAAAATATAGATATTATTTTAATGGATATTAAAATGCCCGTTTTAGACGGAATTAGTGCAACTCGACAAATAAAAAAAATCAGACCCGAAATAAAAGTTATTGCTCAAACCGCATATACTTCAAACTACGAAAAAACTGTTGCTTTGGAAGCAGGTTGTGATGAATTTATATCAAAACCGCTGGAACAAGAGCAATTTATTCAAGTAATAAATAAATTTCTAAAAATCAGCTGACTTTTAATCGAAAATAAATACTAATTTCGTTATTGCAAATTAATATTAAAAAATAAACTTGCACAAATTCAATATTTTGAAATTTTAAATAAATATTTAATGGATTCATCAGAAAACATTTCAGAAAAAAAGGCAGAAGTAATATTAAAAATAACTTCGCTGCTTATGACTTCAGGCGCCAATACAAACAGAATTTTATTAATAATTAATAAATTTGCCGAACTTATGAATACCGACGCACAAGTATTTATAAATCATAAAGCATTAATTATCAGTCTTTTCGACACCGAAACAGGTTTTAAAACTACTCAAGTTAAACGTTTGCCGAATCACATTGTAAATTTCGATATAATTTCGGCTCTTAGTCGTGCCGGATTAAAAGCACAGAAAGAATCGTGGAATTTCGACAAAATTAAAGAAGAAATCAACAGAATAGAAAAATTTAAACATTATCCGAGAATTATTACACTTGTTGCAGTAAGTTTTGCCGGAGCCGGATTTTGCAATTTGTTTGGCGGCGATTACGTAAATATGGCAGCAACTTTCATAGCAACATTCATTGGTCTTTTTGTTAGACAAGAAGCCGTAAAACGTGCATATAATCCATATCTTAGCACTTCTACAGGCGCATTTTTTGCAGCATTTTTCGCTTCAGCAGCTATGACATTTATGCCGGGAACAAATCCGGAAATGGCTCTTGCAACTTCGGTTTTATTTCTAATTCCGGGAGTTCCGCTTGTGAATTCTTTTACAGATATGATTGACGGATACATAATTACAGGTTTTGTGCGATTTATTAACGGTTTACTTTTTGTTATTGCAATTGCTCTTTCGCTTTTTATAGTTATGTATATTTTTGGAATTCAAAAACTTTAATCAAAATGAACATAGAAATTAGCATAATAGAAAAAATAATTTGGTCGGGAATTGCAGCAACAGGTTTTGCAATTTTATTTAATGTTCCCAAACGCCTTTTAATATCGGTTTTCTCAATTGGAGCAATTGCCGGATTTATTAAATTTACTTTACTTTTAAATGAAACCGGAATAATATTTTCCACACTTCTTGCAGCTTCATTTGTAGGATTTAGCAGCATTCCCATTGCAAGATATAAACATACAAGCCCTTTTGTTGTATCAATTCCTTCAATAATTCCAATGATTCCGGGATATTTCGGTTACAAAACTTTATTGGGAATTATGAAATTGGCAATGTCGAAAAACACAACATTGGAAGGAGAAATTCTTATGTCGGTTTTACACAACGGCTTAAATATGACATTCGTTTTGGCAAGTATATCTATTGGAGTTTCATTGCCTTGGCTTTTGTTCAGAGAAAAAGGTTTGAAAAAAATTAAACTTACCGATAACGAAAATTTGATTTAAATAATTCTAAATATTTTAAATTAATACATTGGAAACTATTGCTTGGATTGGGATTTCACAAAGCATTTTTGCAGCAATTCTTATCGGAACAAAAACTGATAAAACTGTTTCGGATAGAATTCTTAGTGCTTGGCTTTCGCTTTTGGCAATAGAGTTTTTCACTTGCATTCTCGATTATAATATTCACGGACAACCGCTTCTTTCAAGCTCTTTTCTGCTTTTTAATCCTGCTTTATTTTTATATGTTAAATCACTTACAAACCCAAAATTCAAACTAAAATATTCACAATTATTTCACCTTATTCCTTATATTTTATTAGAATCTATTTCATATTTTTCAAAAGATTTAGTCTCTTTAACTCTTATTCTTGAAACCGACAAATATTATATCTACAGAATAATTTTTGGATTTATATCAATGGCTTCGTGGATTTTATATAATTCAATAAGCTATATTCTTGTTGATAAACACCGGAAAAATCTTGTAAACGAATTTTCTAATATCGAAAAAAATAAAAAACTCGGTTGGATTCTTTTTATTGTAATTTTTTACGCTATTTACAGCTTTTCGGTATTTTTTATTCTTGTATATTCAATTGTTTATAAAATAAATTTTCCGCTTTCCGATATTTTCAGCATTTCTGTTTTGCTTGCTTTGATATATATTTTAGGTTATTACGGATTGATGCAGAAAAAAATTTTTATTCCCGTTTCAAATCAAGATGAAATAATTGAACAACAAAAATATAAAAGTTCATCGCTTTCCGACGATAAAAAAAATCAAATTAAAAATCAAATTATTAATTATTTTGATTCTCAAAAACCATATTTAAATTCCGATTTCAATATGGAATTTCTTTCGGAAAAACTCGAAATTCCAAAACATCAAATTACCGAAGTTTTGAACACGGTAATCCGAAAAAAATTTTTCAGTTTTGTAAATTCATACAGAGTTAACGATGTAAAAAAAATGCTTTCGGAAAATTCAAATCCATACTCTATCGAAGCAATCGGTTACGAATGCGGTTTCAACAGTAAATCTTCTTTTTTTACGGTTTTTAAAAATATTACAGGACAAACTCCGCTTCAATATAAAAATTCTTTATAAAATAAATGTTGAATTAGACATTTAAGAAATGCATATAATTCTTTATTGGCTATTGGCTGTTAGAAAAATAAGAGACTTTTATTTAAAGTCCCGGAGGGACGACATTATTTATTTCATAAAAGATAAAGAACTAATTAAAAAATAGAAACTGAATATAACATTGCTTATTTGTTTGATTTTCATAATGATATTTAATGTCACCACTACGTGGTTTTTTGATTTTTTCGGGAACGGTTTTTCTACCATAATGTCGTCCCTTCGGGACTTAAAAAAGAAAAATTTACATAATATCAATGATTTTAAAATTAAGAAAATTCTAAAAGTTCAATAATTATATAAAACTAAAAAACATAAAACTACAATGTTAATTTGCATTTCAAATTATTTACAAAATATCTAATTCAAACTAAATATTTTCATTCCACTCAAAATCAATCTTTTAAAGGTTCAACTTTTAAATATTAAAAACTCGAACCGCAAATTGTTGTCCGATTTTTTAAACTGAAACCAATTTTGATGTTTAGTGTCGTAAAATTGTTCTATTCAATTTTGCTAAACCAAATCTGAAATCATTATGAAACATCTATTCACAGCTCTCTATCCAAAAAAAATTGATTATTTAAGATGTTCCTATCTGACCTCTAAAAACAATTATAAAAAACAGATGAAACATTTTTTTTCAATTTTTACATTGATATTTTT
>DZBS01000098.1 GCA_022729995.1 Draconibacterium orientale
GGAATTTCAACATTTATAATTGTTCCGCTACCGGGGCTTGAATCAATATTAATTTTTCCGTTTAAAGCTGTAGTTCTTGCAAACATATTGCTTAATCCTATTCCGGATTCCGGTGTTGCATTTTTTGTATCGAAGCCTTTCCCGTTGTCTTCAATGCTTAAATTTATTATTTTTCCTCTAAAAACTATTTGCAATTCTATTTCGGTGGCTTCGGAATGTTTAATTGCATTTGTAATTCCTTCTTGTATGATTCTATATAACTGATTTTGTGTGCTTTTGTTTACGTTTTTCCAATCTGTTTCGGGCACACAAGTGTATGAATAATGAATTTTAGAATCGGACAAAGTTCTTTTCATATAGTTTTTTATGCTCTCGTTTAAATTTGCACTGAAAGGCATAGATAAATCATGCGAAATTTGTCGGACTTCACCGTATATTTCGTCTATTAATTTTTGAATTTCTAATTTATTCGGTTCAGAAAGCATTGTGTGTGATCTCATTTTTAAAGCAGCAAGTCCGCCGCCTATTCCGTCGTGTAATTCTCTTGCAATTCTTTGCTTTTCTTGTTCTTGTCCTTTTAGTTTTGAAGTAATAATTTCAATTTCTTTTTCTTTTAGAATTAATTTTGATTTTTGTATTCTTTTGGTGATAAAATAAGTTAGTAAAAACACAAAAATCAGGAGAAGAAATGATGATATTATTTTAAACCATAATCTTTGCCAAAATGCAGGAATAATTTCGAATTCATAAACAAACGGGTCTTTAGTCCAAATGTCGCTTTCGTTGCAAGCCCAAAGTTTAAATGTGTATTTTCCCGGTTTCAGATTTGTGTATGTAACGCTTCTGTTTTTTGTCATCGGCGATACAGATTTATCGAAACCTTGCAATTCCCATTTATAAAATACCTGTTGCGGAGCTTTGTGATAAATTCCGGTAAAGTTTATAGTGATATTTATATATTCGTGGCTTAGCCTGTGTGTAGAATCTATTGCTCGGTAATTGAAATTCTTATCAAATCCTATTATATTTTCGATATACAGTAGCGGAAAATATTTACTTTGTGTTAATTCTTCGGGGTTAAATCTCACAACATTTGAATTTGTTGCAACCCAAATATTATGGCGAGAATCTTCAAAAATGCAGTTTTGTGCAACTTCGTTTCCTAAAAAACCTGATGATTTATCGTAAAATCTTACCGTTGTATCGTTTTTTTCGTAAAATCTTTTTAAATTTATTAATCCAATTCCTCTTAATCCGCCTATAAACAGTGTTATATCTTTATATATGTGAAGAGATGAAATATTGTATTCAAGTTCCGGATTATGTATTTTTTTAAAATTAATGTAATCATAAAAGAACAAGCCGTTTGAAGAAGCAAACCATAAATTTCCTTTATAATCTTTGATAACAGAATAAGTTCCTTTCAACGGAATAGAATCGTTAGGCATAAATGAAAATTTGTTTTTTAAATCATCAAACAAAACAATTCCGCGTGAGCTTGCTATATAAATTTTATTGTCTTTTCCTCTTGTAATATCTAATGCGTTTCCATAATCGGAAACTTTATAACCGTCTATTTTAATAAGTTCTTTGCCTTTTAAATAAAACAAGCCGCCGTTATTGCTTATGATTACATTTACAGAATCTTCATAAACCATTAAACCGATAAAATTATCTTTATAATTTATTGTTTGAATTTTTTTTCCGTTGAAAAGAAAACCGGTTATAATATTTGTTGTAAAGAAAATTTTTCCGTTGCTTATTGCCTTAGCTCCCATATAAAATTGTAAGTTATTTTTATTAGAGTCTTTAAAATCTATATTACTAAAAATTGCCGTATCGGCTTTTACAATTTTACCCGATTGGTAATCAAAACTGCTAAAATTTTTGTATGAATCTTGGAAAGGTGCAAACCATATTTTTTTATAATTATCTTCGGCAATAGACCAAACGTAATCGGGCATATTGCTTTCTTTTCCGTAATTCATGAACGGAACAATTCTGTATAAACCGTTTTCACCGCCAATCCAAATATTTTTCTCACTGTCCTGCATAATACAGTTTGCATTATTAATATTAAAATCCATAATATCTACTTCATTATATTCGAGGAAATCCGCATTTGGGTTAATAGGTCTGTATATTTTAACGGGGCCGTTTACAATCGTAAAAAATAGAGTTTTGCTCTTGTCATCAATTATCAAACTGTTAGAATATACAAAATTATCCATCTTTTTTTTGTCGTAATTAATTTTACCGGTTAATTCAAACTTACCTTTTTCAAAACTAAAAATATTGTTTAAATACACGTTTCCGACAATAACATTTGGGATTTCGGGTAATAAGTTTTGTTTATATAAAAGCCGAAAATTTTTATCGTAAAATTTATATTCATTAAGCCCTTTTGATTCAGAGCCTTCATTTGAAAACAATAGCTTATATCGATAGCTGCAAAATCTTAGATTCTTATGTTTATCGTCATATAATTTATATTTACCGTTTTCGAAAATATAAAAAATTGCATAAGTTAACGGTTTGTGATATTCATATTTAGTTAAATAAAACTTCCCCGAATCATAAACACACATTGCAAAAGTTTCAGCGTAAGGTTTTGGGTCGTAAAAAATAAATTTGTCTCCGTTTTTTTTGTGCAACCCATATTTTGTAAGAATCCAAATTTCACCTTTTTCGGTTTCATATATTTGATATATTTCACTTCCTTTTATACCGTCGTTTGTTGTAAAGTTTTTAAAAGAAATGCCGTCAAAACGGCTTATTCCGGCTTTTGTTCCGACCCAAATATATCCTTTGCTGTCTTGTAAAAGACACATAACTTGTGTTTGAGCTAATCCGTCGGCGGGAGTGTAATGAATATAATTTACTTGCGAAGTTGAAATATTTGAAATAAATAAAAATACAAGAAAATGAAGTATATATTTAGCCATAAAACCTGATGAATTTGATATCCGAAGATAATTAAAAAAATGTGATTGAATTAAATATATTTTTGTTTTTTTGTACATCTGTTCAGTTTCACAAAGTTGTTGTTCAAAAAATTTATTGAAATACCTTTAACAATCTAAATTTTTATGTAATTGACAATTTTTGTTTACATAGAATTTTAAATCAAAAATTACTCATCGTATATTTTGCGGTTAAAATTATTTTTTTTCCTTAACGGTTAATTTTCTTTAATAATTTAGTTTGATTTTTTTTTATACTAAATTTTTTCAATAATATCTTTATTAAATTTTATTCAAAGGCAAAAGATTAATATTTTTGCAAAACATTTTTTTCTTCTAAATAAAAAAATAAATATATGTCTGACAGACAAGTTAGCTTTGATGAAGCAACAAAACTCGGATTAAACGCCGAAGAATTTCAAAAAATACAAGATATTTTGGGCAGAATGCCGAATTACACCGAATTGTGTTTGTATTCCGTAATGTGGTCGGAACATGCATCTTACAAGAATTCGATAAAATGGCTGAAAACATTGCCGCGAAAAGGTCCGCAATTGATGGTTGAAGCCGGCGAAGAAAATGCCGGAATGGTTGATATTGGAAACAATTTGGGCTGTGTTTTCAAAATTGAATCGCATAATCATCCTTCGGCAGTTGAGCCGTATCAAGGAGCAGCAACAGGTGTTGGCGGAATTAATCGAGATATTTTTACAATGGGAGCTCGCCCGATTGCTCAATTAAATTCTCTTCGTTTCGGAAGTATTAATTCCGACAGAACAAAATGGTTGCTAAAAGGTGTTGTTAAAGGAATTGGCGATTACGGAAACGCTTTTGGAGTTCCGGTTGTTGGCGGTGAAGTTTTTTTTGATGAGTCTTACGGCGGAAATCCTTTGGTAAATGCAATGTCAGTAGGGATTGTGAAAAAAGGTGAAACAGTTTCGGCAATAGCAAAAGGAGTTGGAAATCCTGTATTTATTGTAGGTTCTTCAACAGGAAAAGACGGAATTCACGGAGCAACATTTGCATCGGCCGATTTGCACGAAGATTCCGCAAACGATATTCCTTCGGTTCAAGTAGGCGACCCTTTTCAAGAAAAATTATTGCTCGAAGCATCTTTGGAAGTTATTAAAACAAAGGCTCTTATTGGAATGCAAGATATGGGAGCTGCCGGAATTATTTGTTCAACATCTGAAATGTCGGAAAAAGGTAAAAGCGGAATGATAATTAATTTGGACAAAGTTCCACTCCGACAAGAAAATATGGAAGCTTGGGAAATTCTTCTTTCCGAATCGCAAGAAAGAATGCTTATTGTGGGCGAAAAAGGAAAGGAAAAAGAAATTGAAAAAGTTTTTGAAAAATGGGATTTGAATTGTAAAATTATTGGCGAAGTAATTGCCGACGATAAATTGGAATTTCATTATAAAGGAAAATTGGTTGCCGAAGTTCCGGCTTCAACACTTGTTTTAGGCGGCGGAGCTCCGGTTTATGAAAGAGAATTTAAAGAACCTGCATATTTTAAAGAAAATTTATTGTTTGATATTAAAAATGTAAAACAACCCGAAAATTTAAAAGATGTTGCGGCGAAGCTGATTGCAAGTCCGAATATTGCTTCAAAGCGTTGGGTTATAGAGCAATATGACACAATGGTGCGAACAAATAATATGAGCACTAACGAACCTGCTGATGCAGCAATTATTGATGTTAGAGGAACAGATACTGCTTTGGCACTCACAACAGATTGCAATTCTCGATACGTATATGCCGACCCGCAAAAAGGAGCTTCAATTGCAGTTGCCGAAGCTGCAAGAAACATTGTTTGTTCCGGTGGAGAACCTTTGGCAATTACAAACTGTTTGAATTTTGGAAATCCGTATAATCCCGAAGCTTTTTGGCAATTTGTGGGTTCGATAAAAGGAATGGGCGATGCCTGTATAAAATTTAATACTCCTGTAACAGGCGGAAATGTTAGCTTTTATAATCAAACATCAATAAAAGGAATTACAGTTCCGGTTTATCCCACACCAACAATCGGAATGCTGGGTTTATTGAAGGATAAATCGAATAAAATGGGACTTTCATTTAAGAATAAAGGCGATATTATTTATTTGATAGGCGAGAGCAGAAACGACATTTCTCAATCGGAATATCTTAATTTTATTCATGAAATAAGGCAATCGCCGGCTCCATATTTTGATATTGACGAAGAAATTGAAGTTCAGAATATTGTGAAAGAAGTTATAAAGAAAAAGTTGATAAATTCGGCTCACGATATTTCTGAAGGCGGTATTTATGTTACTTTGGTTGAATCCGGATTGGAAAATAATTTTGGCTTTGATATTGTTTCAGAAAAAAATATCAGAAAAGATGCATTTTTGTTTGGAGAGTCGCAAAGCAGAATAATTGTTTCGGTGAGCGAAACCAATGAAAATAAATTATCTGAAATATTGAAACAAAGTAAAGTAAAATATCAAAAACTCGGAATAGTTATTGAAAATGAATTGATTATAGACGGTGAAATATTTGCAAAAATATCGGAAACAAAAAATATTTATGACACTGCTTTGGAAAAATTGATTTAATTTGAATTAATCAGTTTTCCGGTTGAAAATTCTTCAAGTAATTTAATTGTAGGATTTCCGCTTAAATATACATTTCCGCTTCTAAAAATTGAAGCGGAAATTGTTTTTTTTGGAGAAATGTAAATATCTCCTGCCGACATTTGTTTTGCTGTAACATAATTACATTCAAGGTTTTGAGCAAATAAAAATGAAGCTCCGTCGGTTAAAGATTGGAAAAATTCAGCTTTCCCTTTCACGTAGAATTCTCCCGAAGAGCCTTCGCCCCAAATACTTACAGCTAAATGATTTGTTTTAACCGTAATGTCGGCAAAACCAATTTCTGAATAAAATTTCAGCAAAAATCTGTCAGTTATAAAAGTGTCGGGAATAAATACTTTTGAAGCTTCATAAACCAAAATTGAATCTAATTCTATAGTGTGAATTTCAATTTTGGGTAAACTTTCGTTTGATTTTAGAAATCTGCATTTATTGTTATTTGAGAATATTATTGAAGAATCAATTATTTCAAATTTAATTTCAGATAAAAGATTTTCATTGTATTTAATTTCGATAAATGAAATTGAATCTTGAATTACCGTAATTTCAAATAAATCAAATAATTGAATAGAATTAAAATTTTCGGTTTCAAAAGTTTCGCTTTTAATTTCGCCCGAAGATTTAAAGCAATTTGATGAATTACATGAATTTAAAAATATCAATATAAAAAATAAAGACAGTATTGAAAATATTTTTGAATTAAACATCTAAAAAGTTAAATAAGTTTAAAAGTATATTAATAAGCAGAAATTTTCTAATTTTGCCAAAATTTAAAATTTAATATGGCAAATATAATTGAAAAGTTTAAAGCGAATTGGAAAAAGAAAAGTCTTTTCGCAAAAATTACCGATATTGTTTTTTACGCACTAATAATATCAATTTTAATTCCGCAAAGTAGGATAGAAGTTCTTGGTTTTGTTAACGGAATAAGAGCCAAAATTGTGTCGCCTTCTATTAAAAAAGAAACAGAAGTAAAAACCGTAAATTCTTCCGATTTGGATTGGGTTTTATATGATTTACAAGGAAATAAACATAATTTGTCGGAATCGAAAGGCAAAGTTATTTTTGTAAATCTTTGGGCAACTTGGTGTCCGCCGTGTGTTGGCGAAATGCCGGGAATTCAGGATTTATACAACAAATTTAAAAATAACGATAAAGTTGCTTTTTATATAATTACAGATGAGCCTGTTGAAAAAGCAAAAGAATTTATTAGTAAAAGAGATTACGATTTTCCTGTTTACAGTTCAACCGGCGTAAACCCCGAAAAGTTTGGTACACAAACAATTCCAGTTACTTTTTTGGTGTCGCCGGAAGGTAAAATATTAATCAGACAAGTTGGCGCAGCAAATTGGGGCGGCGAAAAAATGGAAAAAATTATTAACGATTTGCTGAATAAATAAAAATAGTAAGTCTGTCTAAAAATTGAGAAATAGAATTACATTTCATAGCGAGTTATTTATATTATAAGTCAGAAGTATTCAGTCTTCAGTAGGCAGTAAAAAAAACAATTACTGAAGACATTTGGCTGTTTGCTTAACTATAATAAATACAATTACTTAATGATTTATTAAAAGTAATTTTCCCTTTATAAAAAAGTCTCTTTAAATTAAAAAATCTTATATTTCTCGTCGGCATTTTGCGACGGATGATAAAAAGTGTCGGCAGGCTTGTATTCTATTGTAATTTCTTTTTCGGTAACAGGGTGATTAAAAGAAATATAAAATGCAACAAGTCTAACTTTTCTTTTAAAATCAGACATCGCACCGTATTTTCTGTCGCCGGCAATTGGGCAACCGATATGTGCAAGATGAACTCTAATTTGATTTTTTCTTCCTGTATGTAATTTAATTTCAAGAAGATGGTATTTTCCTATTGTTCTTAAAAAAGTATATTCTGTTTTGGCAAATTTGCTTCCGTCTGTTTCTTTTTCGGACACTAAAACTTTTAGATTTTCTCCTTCACGCAACCAATTTTCAATAAATCCGTTTTCGTTTTCGGGTTTTTGTTCGGTTAAAGCTAAATATTTTTTAGTAAAATTTGACCAATTTTCGCTTAATTTTTCTTTCAGTTTTTCCGATTTTGAAAAAACTATTAATCCTTCAACTTCACGGTCTATGCGGTGAACAGCCCAAAGCCGTGTTTTGTTATCGTCTCTTTTTGACAGATATTCTTCCATTCGTTTATGAAAAGTTTTTTCATTTCCGGCTGTTTTCCCGGCAGAAATAATTCCGGCAGGTTTTACGGCAATAATCAAATGGCTATCTTCAAAATATATCGCAAAAGGTCTGTGTTTGTCAGGTCTTGAAGGTTTTTTTTCTATAATTTCTACTTTTGAAATATCAAGTTCGTCGCCCGGTTTTAATATTGTATTTGGTAAAGCTTTAATTACTTTTCCGTTAATTGTAATTTTCGAATTCTGAATAAGTTTTTTTGCCTTTTGTTTAGAAAGATTTTTTTTGATTTCCAGAATAAAATCTACCAAACTTGTTTCTTTTTCTATATTGTAGCTCATGAAGTTTTTTTTAATTGATAAATAATATTTTGCAAATTATCTGATAATTCTTCCAAAAATTCCTAAAGGCAATTTATAGCCGGCTTTCGATTGCAAAAAGAGTTCGCCGGTTTCTTTTGTTTTATATATAAAATGACAATCTATCAGATTATCAACAACTAAAGAAGAATAGCCCAAACTATACATATTCAGAATTAAAAATGAATTTTCTTCCTCCGAAATTTTATTTGAAAGTTCGAGAAGTTCGGGTAAACCTTCTTCCAAAACCCATTTTTCTCCTGCCGGTCCGCGACCGTAAGCCGGCGGATCCAGTATAATTCCTTGATATTTATTTCCTCGTGTAACTTCTCTTCGCATGTATTTTATTGCATCTTCCACAATCCAGCGAATATTGTCCAATTTGCTAAGTTGCATATTTTCGTTTGCCCAAGAAATAACTTGTTTAACGGCATCAACATGAACAACTTCGGCATTTGAAGCTCTTGCAGCCAAACTCGAACCGCCTGTGTAGGCAAATAAATTTATAACTTTTCCCGGATTTTGATTTGTATTTTTATAAAAATCTATAATAAACTTCCAATTTTCGGCTTGTTCGGGAAATAAACCGATATGACCGAATGAAGTAAGAGCAATTTTAAAGTTTATGCTGATATCTTTATATTTATAATTTACAACAGAATTTTCGGGGAATTTTTGAAAATATGTCCAACCGCCGTTTTCTTCGCCGCCAAAACGATATGATTTTTTTTGTGTATCACGTGCAAATCTTGCGTTTGCAAGTTTTTTCCATTCCGAATCGGTCAGTTTTTTGTTCCAAAGAGCTTGCGGTTCGGGTCTAATAATTGTGTAGTTTCCAATTCGTTCAAGCTTTTCGAAATTTCCGCAATCTATTAATTCGTAATCTGTCCAATTATCGGGGCTTAACAATTTCATTTATTTTTTTTACTTTTGTTGGGAATTTCAGAAATAATTATCTGATTAATAAATGCAAAAATGGGTAAAATAATTGAGAAAATTACAAGTGTTCATAATCAAAAAATTAAAAACATTGTAAAATTGCAAAAAGCTTCGGAAAGAAAAATGCAAAATATTTTTTTTGTTGAAGGATTAAAAGAAATTGAAAAGGCTTTACTTTTTGGAAATACTGTTGTATCTACTTTTTTTTGTTCAAATATTATTTCTTTAATTGAAATTGAAAATCATTTCTCAAAATTATTATCAACAGAAATATTTGAAATAACTCAAGAAGTATTTAATAAAATCAGCTATCGCGAAAATAGCGGCGGAATAATCGTTCTTTTTGAATATAAGAAAAAAACTTTAGACGATTTAAAATTGAAAGAAAACCCGTTAATAATTGTTCTCGATTCTGTTGAAAAACCCGGAAATATCGGAGCAATTTTGCGAACTGCCGATGCTGCCGGAATTGATGCCGTTTTAATTACCGGATTTCAAACAGATTTATATAATCCAAATGTTATTCGAGCTTCTTTAGGCTGTGTTTTTAGTGTTCCGATTGCCGAAAGCACTGTTGATGAAGCTATTTATTTTCTTCAAAGAAATTATATTTCAATTTATTGCACATATTTGGAAGCATCAAAAGTTTATTCCGAAATAGATTTTAAAAAATCGTCGGCAATTGTTATGGGAACGGAAGCAACAGGTATTTCGGTTAATTGGTTGAAAAACAGTAATTCAAACATAATTATTCCAATGCGAGGAATTGCAGATTCAATGAATGTTTCAACTTCAACAGCTGTAGTTGTTTATGAGGCTTGCAGGCAAAGAAATTTTAAATAGTTTACGATAGCAATTCTTCCATTTTTGCAAGAAGTTCCTTCTTATTAAACGGTTTGCTAATGTATTCGTCCATTCCGGCTTCGAGGCATTTTTCACGATCGCCCGAAAGAGCATTTGCAGTAACGGCAATAATTGGAATTTTAGAATTTGTGCCGGCTTCGGCTTCTCTAATTTTCATGGTTGTTTTGTAACCGTCCATAAGCGGCATTCTGATATCCATTAAAATAATATCATATTTTGTTTTTCCGAATTTTATGAGAGCTTCTTTTCCGTTTTCGGCAACATCAATGTTTTCGATATATTTACGTAAAGTCATAACCATAATTTTTTGGTTAACTTTGTCGTCTTCAACTAATAAAACATTGGCTTCGGATAAATTAATACTTTGATGTTGAACAGTTTCCACAGGCTCGGTAGTTGTATTATCGGTGTTTTTAGTTTCTGTAATATTTGTTTTTTGTTCTGTTTCGGTAAATGGTAATGAAAAAAGAAATGCAACAGTGTCGCCGTCATAAAATACATTCAATTTACCGTCAATAGACTCAATTAATGATTGAATAACAGGAAGTTCATGGTTGTCTATTTGAGAAATATCCGTGAAAGAATTTTCGTCTTCAAAACCCTTGAAAGAGTCAATTTTAATATTACTTTTTATTTTGAAAAGTATGAATTTATTATCGTGCTGTTGGTTTTCTTTTTCGGTAATAATAAAATCAATTTTGGTTTGTTTGCCGTTATTGTTTTTGTAAAAGAAATCAATAATGCTAACGATTATTTGTTTAACAACCAACATGTTCCCAAACATTTGAGCGGGAATTTTGTTTGAAATATTAATTGTGAATTTCAAATTTGAAAAATCGTCATTCTTATATAAGTTAAATGATTCTTTAACAGCTGAATTTAGGCTGAAGAATATATTTTCGGATTTTAGGAATTGTAATTTTGATTCTGAAAATTCAGGAATCGAATTAACAATTGTTATTAAATTATTTATAGATAATTCAATTTCGGTAATAACATCTTTTTCAAGCGATTCGTATTTTAAATTTAGAATTCCCACAATGTTATTAAGCGGAGTTCTTATTCTGAATGACAAATTTGATATGAAATTATTTTTTTCTTTTAGTGTTTTATTTGCTTCAAGTAATTCTTTTTCAATTGAATTAAGTTTATTTGATTGTAATCTTTTATATAAAATGCTGATAAACAAAAAGGCAGAGTAAGCAAGAACAAATTGTATTTTTGGGAGGGTTTTGTAAACAGCAAGATTTTCAATTGAATTTTCGGGAATAAGAAAATAAATTGCAATTGCACCTATAAAAAGAAGTGAGTAAATTAAACCTTTTCTTTGATTAAAAATGTAAACCGCAAAAGACGGGAAACCCAATGCCCACAATAATCCGGTGTTGTCTGATTTGCCTGAAACTATTAAAAAAAATAATAAAACGACTATTGAAATTGTAGAAATTAAAGTGTTGTTTTTAAAACTTTTTGTTTTTTTCAAAAGTAAAATAATCAAGGCAAATAAAATGGAATATGACAGTAGAATATACGCAAGCCGAGTGTCATTTATAATTAGATGATAAATGCCAAATATAAATGATAGAAGAAATGTTACTGCCGATACAAAATTTAATATAGATATTTTGCTATTATAATTTTTATCTAAAGTGTTTGTTTCTTTTGGTTTTACAAATTTTAAAATTCTATCGAACATACCGAGTGTTTTTTTCAATAATTTAACCCACAAGATACGTAATATTATTTTAAATTTTTAAAAATAAGTAATAGTAAAATCAAAGTTTTTGATGAAAATGTCAAAAACTTTGATTTGTCAATTCTATTTGATAAACGATAAATGATATTTGCAAGATAATCAGACTAATAACAATTTCATTGACTTTTCATTAAATTTTACATATTCCGTAAAATGACCAATAATTGTTATAAATTTATGTATTTATATTT
>DZBS01000019.1:0-31622 GCA_022729995.1 Draconibacterium orientale
TATGACATTAATAAAATCAATTTCAGGAATTAGAGGAACAATAGGCGGTTTTCCTTCTCAAAATTTAACACCTCTTGATATTCTAAAATATTCAGCTGCTTTTGCTTCAATTATAAGAAAATATGAAAAGAAAAAAAATATAAAAATTATTTTAGGAAGAGACGCTCGAATTTCCGGTCCGATGGTGGCAGATATTGTAAAAGGAACACTTACTTCACTCGGTGTTGAAGTTATTGATATAGGTTTGGCTACAACTCCCACAACAGAAATTGCCGTTGTTTTGGCAAAAGCCGACGGCGGAATTATTATAACTGCAAGTCATAACCCGAAACAATGGAATGCCTTGAAATTATTGAACTCAAAAGGTGAATTTATTTCTTCCGAAATTGGTTCGGAGCTTTTGGATTTAGCCGAAAATGACAGCAATTCATTTGTTTTCTCGGATGTAGATTCTTTTAAAAATGTTACTTACGACGATACATTTCTTGAAAAACATGTTGATTTAATTATTGAAAACCCTTTTGTTGATGTCAATCTAATAAAAAAAGCTAATTTCAAAATTGCTGTCGATGCTGTGAATTCTGTAGGTGGAATAGCAATTCCATATTTACTTAGGAGATTGGGAGTTAAAAAAATCATTGAATTAAATTGCGTTGCCGACGGAAATTTTTCTCACAATCCGGAACCGCTTCCCGAAAATCTAACACAAATATCCGAAGAAATAAAGAAAAACGGTGCCGATTTAGGTTTTGTTGTTGACCCCGATGTTGACCGACTTGCAATTATTAATGAAGACGGAACTATGTTTGGCGAAGAATATACACTTGTTGCCGTGGCCGATTATATTTTGTCGCAAAAGAAAGGAAATACAGTTTCAAATCTTTCATCGACAAGAGCATTGCGAGATATTACAATTAAACACGGCGGTGAATATTTTTCGGCAGCAGTTGGCGAAGTGAATGTTGTTGAAAAAATGAAAAGTGTGAATGCCGTTATCGGCGGAGAAGGAAACGGCGGCGTTATTTTTCCGGAATTACATTTCGGAAGAGATGCTTTAATAGGAATTGCTTTGTTTTTGACACTTTTAGCAAAAAAACAAAAATCTTGTTCGGAATTACGTGCCGAATATCCGAATTATTTTATTTCAAAAAACAGATTAGATTTATCGGAAGGAATAAATGTTGATGAGATTCTGATTAAAGTAAAAGATAAATATCGGAATGAAAAAAATGTGAGCGTGAGCACTATTGACGGTGTAAAAATCGATTTTGAAGAAGGCTGGGTTCATTTGCGTAAATCAAATACCGAACCAATTGTTAGGATTTATGCCGAGAGCAGCAGCATTGAAATGGCAAATTCACTTGCCGAAAAAATTAAAAAAGATTTTGAAGCTTTTATTATTTAAAAGAATTTTCTATAATTTATTCTTTTTTAGTCAACAGTCCGCAGTCCTCGGTTAGCAGAAATTATATTTAAATATTTCTATTTCTGAAGACTGAAGACTTAGAACTGAAGACTGAGAACTTTTTTAATTTAGAAATTAGCTCTTAAAGAAATAATAAAGTTTCTTCCCGGAGCTACAATTCCTGACGAATATGGTCTGTATCTTTGGTCTGTAATATTTTCAACCGCAGCATTTAAGCCGAGAAATTTTGTAACAGAATATGAAGCTCTGAAATTTACAGTATACCATTGCGGACTGTACGGATTTCCGTTTTCGTCGGTTGCATACATATAAGCTTTATCGCGTTCGTCGGCAGCTAAATTTTCAAAAGAAATTTCTGCATTGTAAATTCCGTATATTTCTGCTTTAAATTTTTTACTTTTAAAAACAAAATTAATTCCTCCAAAAGCAGGAGCAACGTGTCTTACAGGCAAACCATCTTTTGTTTTTCCAAATTCTTTATTGAAATTTCCTTTCAGTTCAAAATGTTTTGAAATATCATAAGCAAATGAAGTTTGAAAACCGTAAACATAAGCATAATCGTTATTTACCAAAGCTTCAACTTTGCTAAGTTCACCTTGATAAAGAATAGAATCTTGTCCGTCGACGTAAAAATCGCCTCTAAGAATTGCATTGTCTAAATAATTAAAGAAACTTGTAATTTCAATTTGAAGTTTTTCATTAAACGATTTTACAATACCTAAATCGTAATTATAAGCATATTCGGGTTGTAAATCCGGATTTGGAACAATTACATTTCCGGGTTCCGAATCGAAAACTTTCCCGATATCGTCAATATTCGGACTTCTGAAACCCGAAGAAATATGTGTGTTTATTTGCCAATTTTCTGTCGGACGAAAAACTAAACCAATACTTCCGGTAATATTATCTTTTTTTTGTGTTATTGTATCAAAAGGAAAACTGTAATAAATATTGTCAAAAACAGCATTCAAATATGAGTATGAATATCTTACGCCTGTTGTAAAAGTGAATTTTTCCGACAAATTATTTTTATATCCTAAATAAACAGAATTTGTTGCCATTACAGAGCCGTCAGGATATCGACCGGCTGCCGGAATCATTTCTTCAGTAATTATATTTCTTGTGTTTCCTACAGAATTCACATAATTATAAACACTTTCTATTCCGTAAAAAACAGTTGATTTTAGATTGATATTTTTTTCAAAATCGACATTTAATGAATAAACATCTACTTTTTCAGAAGTTTCAAAGAAAATATCGTCATAAATTTTTCTGTCGTAACGGCTTTCTTTAAAAGTTTGTTGAGCAATTGTAATTTGAACATTATCAAAAGCTTTTGACGATGAATTAACAGATAAATTCAAATTATTCGACATCCAATATTGCGGACCGTAAGCCCAATCGCCGTATCTTAAAATTCCGTTTTTGTATTGAATAAGTCTGTCGTAACGCGGAATATCCGATGTGTTTGAATAATTAAATTTGTAAGTTAGAATAGATTTTTCGGTAATTTTAATTTTAATTTTTTGCAAAATATTTAACTGCGAGTAAGCCGAAAATTTTTGAATGTTTGTATTTTCATTTTGAATAATACTGTCGTGTCCGTTGATTCTGTCAACATATTCGGGTCTAATATATTCATCGTTTCCAATGTTTCCCATTTTCAAATCGCCAAAATCGCTGTAAGAAAAACTTGTTAGTGATGTAATTTTTTTAAATCCTAAATTAAAATCAAAATGTCCTGTTTTTTCTTGATTTGCTGAAGAAGTTCTTAAAAGTGCATTTCCGGCAAAAAGGAATTTATTTGTGTAAGTAAATTTTGGGTTTTTAGTATGAAAATCCATCACACCGCCAAGTGCATCGCTTCCGTATATTAAAGAACCCGGACCAAAAATTACTTCCGAATTTTCAATTATTTCGGGGTCAACAGAAATTAAATTTTGCAAATTTCCGCTTCTAAAAATTGCGTTATTCATTCTTACGCCGTCAACAACAATAAGAACACGATTTGCCGCAAATCCTCTAATCATCGGACTTCCTCCGCCAAGTTGACTTTTTTGCACAAATATTTTTCCTGTTGCTCCAATTAAATCGGCAGAAGTTTGAACATTTCTGAACTGAATTTGTTTTTTTGACACATTTTCTATTAAATATGGAATCTCGCTGCTTTCTTGTTCCCACTTATTTGCAGAAATATATATTTCATTCAAATCTAATGAAGTTTCTTTAAGTAAAATCTCGAAATTCATTTCTCTGAGTTGTGAAATGCTTAATGCGGCTTTTTTATAATTATATCTGTTAAATATTAAGGTGTCGTTTTCGTTAAAAATAGAAATGTTTGCGTTTCCTTTAACGTCTGTTTCCACAAATTTGGTTTTTGACGATATTATTACCTTTTCGACAGGTTCTTTTGTGAGATTGTCTTTTACTGTTATGTTTTGTGAAAATACGATAATAGAACTTAATACCGCCAATGCAGTAAATAAAATTTTTTTCATCAATATAATGTGTTAATGTTAAAAAATATTTTTTTAAATTCTTTTTTCTAAAAAGAGTAAAAATTCTTTAACAATTTGGGTGGAGGTGAAGGAATTTGTATTTTAAAATTTTTTGTTGAAAATTGTTCTATAAACCAAGATTTTTCAAATTCGGGAAGTTTTGGGAATTGAAAAAATTTTTCGATATAAAAATTAAATTGAAATATCGTTTTTATAATTTTCGATAATTCAGTTTTAGATGTTGTTTTTGAATTCAGCAATCTTATTATTTTTTTATCTTTTTCGTCTTTATAACAAATAATTTTTAAAATTCCTTTTTCGCTTTTTATTGAAATAACATCAAAAACATTTCCTTCAAAAACAAATTCTTTTTCTTTTTTTAACCATTTTAAATTTTTGAAATTTGTTTGGGTAAAATTTAGTTCAGTTGTGTTTTTTAGTTTATTTTGCGAGATTAATTTTGAAACCTTTTCGAAATTTTGCAGGTTTGAATAAAAAACATATATATTCCAAATTTGAATTTGAAAAAGAAAAAAAATGCTTAACGATATGTAAATAATGTTTTTCAGTTATAGTTTATTTAGGAATGTAAATATAGTAAAATATCGAAATAATAAAAGCGTTGTTTTAAAAAATAAAGATGAATTAGAAATGAATATCGAAGCAGTTGTTATTGACCTTGACGGAACTCTTTTAAACAGCAACCGAACAACAAGTAAAACAGATATTGAAACATTACATTATTTAGGAGAAAAAAAAGTTTGCCGAATTATTGCTACCGGACGTTCATATTATGCTTGTATGCAAGTTTTACCGAGTGATTTTCCTATTGATTTTCTTATTTTTTCGGCAGGTGCCGGAATTATGAATTATAAAACAAAAGAAATTTTTTATGTAAAATATATTGAGGCAAATGATGTTAAAATTATTGTTAAACGTTTGTGGGAATTAGAAATAGATTTTCAAGTAAGGTTAAAAGTTCCTAATGGGCATAAATATTATTATAAAAGATTTTTGGAAATTAATCCGGATTTTGATTTTTTAAATAATGCTTACAAACCGCATATAAAATTATTAAAAAAACTATCGCAATTGCCCGATGCTACAAGAGTAATAGCTATATCGCCCGAAAAAGAAAATGTTGAGTTAATTTTTGAAGAATTTAAAATGTTTAGTGTAATTAAAGCAACTTCTCCGGTAAATAATTCTTCGCATTGGATAGAAATATTTCAGAAAAACGTAAATAAAGGAAGTGCTTTAAGTTTTTTGACAGAAAAGTTAAAGCTTAATTTGGAAAATATTTGCGGTTTGGGAAACGATTATAACGATATTGATTTTTTGAATATTACCGGTAAAAGTTTTATGGTTGAAAATGCACCCGAAGATTTAAAAAAAATGTATGAACTTACTGTATCAAACGATGAAAATCCGCTCTCTAAAGTAATTAAAACTATTTCGATAATTTAGAATTATAATATTTGTCGTCGCCTGTAACTTCTTTCCCGAGCCATTGGGGTTTTTCAATTTTATCGTAAATAGTTTTTAATTCAATTTCTGCAAGAATCAAACCTTCATTTTTTCCTCTGAAAACGTCTACTTCAAATTTTTGATTTTTATAAAAAACAATATTTCTTGTTTTGTCAATTTCTCCGGGTTCACAAATTTTAAAAAGTTCTTGAGCATCGGTAAACGGGATTTCTGTTTCAAATTCAAATCTCGATAATCCGTTGTAAGTGCTTTTACCTTTAATAGTTATAAATGCTTTTTCGTTTGCGGTTCTTATTCTCACAACTCTTTCGGGCACTCTGGAAAGATATGCTTGTTTTATTATTATTGATTTTGATATTTCTTTTGAGAAATCGCCGGAAACTAAAAATTTTCTTTCTATTTCATTCATTTTCAATTGCTTTTATACGTTGATATAAAGTTGGGTGTGAATAGTGAAAAAATACATATAATGGGTGAGGCGTTAAATTACTCAGATTTTTTTCTGAAAGCTTTTTTAAAGCCGAAATAAGTGCCGAACCGCAACCTTGTTGTTTTGCAAAATTATCTGCCTGATATTCGTTTTTTCGTGAAAGTAAATTCAGAAAAATTCCTAATATCATTGAAATAGGACTGTATAAAATTCCAAAAGAAATTAATCCGAGTTGGAAACTTACAGTTTCGGAGCCCATTGCATTTGAAAGTGCCGGATTATCAATAAAAAGAGAGAATATGTAAAGCATTATTCCGGAATGTGCAATTGAAATAGCAATGTTACTCAAAGAGTGTTTTTTCTTATAATGACCAATTTCGTGAGCCAAAACTGCAACAATTTCTTGTTCCGTTAAATCTTTTATTAATGTATCGTATAATACAATTCTTTTCTTCGGACCAAAACCTGTAAAGTAAGCATTTGCTTTGGTGGAACGTTTTGAACCGTCAATTACAAAAATATTTTTTACTTTAAAACCGGCTTTTTCGCTCATGCTAAATATTGCTTGTTTCAAACTTCCTTCTTCAATTGGAGTTTGTTTATTAAAAAGCGGAACAATTAAATTTGAATAGAACATTGCCATTAGCAAAGAAAATACACTTAAACTAATCCATGCATATAACCAAAATAATTCTTTGGTTTCCAGGTAGAACCAAATAAATCCTGCTAAAATTGCACCTCCTAAAATAAACGTGAGTAGAAAAGATTTAATTTTGTCAAGCCAAAATGTCTTATATGTAGTCTTATTAAAGCCAAATTTCTCTTCAATAACAAAAATAGAATACATCTCAAACGGAATGCTCAGAATACCAGAAGCTAACATTAGAATACCTACAAATATTAATGCGGAAACTATTTCATTTGAGCTGAAAGTCAACGCAATATCATTAATATAATCGAAGCCGTAAAAAGTTAACATTCCCATAATCAACAATGTAGATAAACTTGATTCTATAATTGAAAATATATCATTTGCCAAACCGTAATCCTGTGATTTTAAATACTTTTCGGCATCATAAATTCCTTCAAGTTCTGAAGGAATATTCTTGTTTCTAAATTTAGAGTTCAGGTAATCAAGAACTTGGTTCAGTAAAAACGAAAAAATCACAAAACCAATTATAACTATAAGTAATGTAGTTGTCATATAAATTTTTTTTTCTGCAAATATATAAATATCCAATACATTTTGATTTAATATATTTCTAATCGTTTAATATATTAATGTTTTTTTAATTTAATGTTTTACATTTGTGAAATATATACTTTGCAAGCTATGAAAAACTTATTTTACACTAAAAACTACAAATTGTATTTTATAAAGTACATGTTTGTTGTAAATATTTTGATTTTTTTTAGTTGCTCAAGAAGCAATAGCTCTAAAGAGTCTGATAATAAAGATGATACATCAAATGTTTTTGTTGTTGACAAAAGTGAAAAAATAACCGATGAGCCGCGAATTGTTGTCAGACCAAATTCAATAGTATTTTTCAGAATAAATAAATCGGAATATGAAGATTTGATAATGAGAGCCGGAAAATATTCAAAATACGATTTTGATGTAATGTTCGATTCCTTTGAAAAGCTTTCAAAATCTACTCAAAATGTAACTCCTTCTCAAGGAATTAAAACATTATATACTTTTGCGTCTCAAATAATTTTTGTGAATAACAATAACGACACAATTGTTTTTAACAGAGTTGAAAAAGATATTATGGTGGGAATTGCCTTGTTCAGAAACGATACACTTCCGCTTGTTGAAGAAGGAATTTTGGAAGGATCCGAAGTAAGAGGTATAATAATGAATTTCTATAATTTAAAAAATCTTGGGAATATTGAATATTCTGTAAGTTCAGATTCTGAATTTGAGGATTTTTCAAGCGATTCAAACGAAATTGTTACAAAAGATTCGGTAAAATAAGCTTTTAAAATAGTATAGTTTTTTATTCTAATCAAAATATTCAAAAAAATATTTTTTGAGTTTTGGCATACTAATTGAATTTATATGAGTAGTCAAACAATAAAAGGAAAAAAATTATGAAAAATTTATTAATTACCTTAGCTATTTCGAGCATGTCCTTTTTTAGTTCAAATGCTCAGAATCATCATTTTAACGGTTCAGTTTTTGAGTTGAGAATTTGGAACAATTCACAATTCACTGTTGAAATGGAAAACAGAAGATACGATGTTTATCGTAACGATTTTATGATAGATGATTTACAACCGGGAAGATATTCTCTTAAAGTATTTCAGAGATACAACAATACTTCAAGAGTGAATGTTATTTATGACGGATTTATTGATATTCAAAGAGATTCAAGAATTGTTGCTGTTATTAATAAGTATAACAGATTGGATATTAGAAGTGTAGTACCACTTTACAATTCTTATAATGACAATAATAATAATTATCATCGAAATTATTTGCCCGAATTGAATGTTCCGCAACTAAGAAACACAATTATTAACACGCCTTTTGATAATGATAAAAGACTTATTGCCGAGCAAGCATTTGCTTCAAACAGTTACACAGCCGAACAAGTTTTAAGAATTTTGGAACTTTTTTCTTTTGAATCTACAAAACTTAAACTTGCAAAATTTGCTTATGATAATTGTATAAATAAAGAAAGTTATTATGTTGTAAATTCAGCATTCGCATTTAGCAGCAGTACAAGAGAATTAACAAATTATATTTCCGGTTACAGAGCTCCTCAGTATAATAATGATTGGAGAAACAGCTACAACAGAAACAATTATTATCATTACAACGAAAATAAAAATTATCATTATAACGATAATAATAATTATCACAATAATAATAACTATAACAACAATTATAACGATAATAATAACAATCAAAATACTGATAATAGCACAAATATTCACAGATAATTATTTCTAATTGAAAAGATAAGTTCTTGTAAATATCATAATTACTAACTTATCAGCATATTTCAATTATATAAAAATCTCATCAACTTAAAAACGCTTAGAAATCAATTCTAAGCGTTTTTTGTTTTCTGTAAAGTGCACTTTTAAAAAACACTTTTTTTTAAAATCGTTTATGGAATTCTTATAAAATTTAAATCTTAGATATAGTAAATATTTAAAAACTTAATATATCTAATATGAAAACAAATCTTAAATTTTTTCTGCTTTTAGCATTAGCTGTTATTTCAGTTAATTCATTTTCTCAAAATAATAAAAACCCTAAAATTCAAGTTGCCTTACTTTTAGATACAAGCAACAGTATGGACGGATTAATTGACCAAGCTAAAACCGAACTTTGGTCGGTTGTAAACGAATTAGCTTTAGCAAAAACTGCAGGCGAGCAAGCAATTTTGGAAATTGCTCTTTATGAATACGGTAATGATAATTTAACAAGTGAAAACGGTTTTATCAGAAAAGTTCTCGATTTAACAACCGATTTAGATAAAATTTCCGAAGCTCTTTTTGCTTTAAAAACTAACGGCGGATACGAATATTGCGGACATGTTATTGATAAAGCTTCAAAAGAATTAAAATGGAGTACTTCCGATAAAGATTTAAAATTAATTTTTATTGCCGGTAACGAAGAATTCACTCAAGGAAATGTAGATTATAAAATTTCTTGTAAAGATGCAATTTCAAAAGGAATTATAGTAAATACAATTTTTTGCGGAAATAACGATGAAGGAATAAATACTTTTTGGAAAGACGGTGCAGATATTGCCGACGGAAAATACTTGAATATTGACCAAAACCAAGTTGTTGCATATATCAGTACACCATTCGACACTCAAATTTCGGATTTGAATTCCAAACTAAACCAAACTTATGTTGCTTACGGCGAAATTGGTAACGATATGAAAACCAGACAAGAAACTCAAGACGAAAATGCAAGAGGACAAAGCAGTTATACATCTGTTAACAGAACAATTTCAAAAAGTTCCGGAGTTTATGTTAACTCAAGTTGGGATTTGGTTGATGCTACTGATAAAGGAAAAAAAATATCAGATATTAAAGATGATGAACTTCCGGAAGAAATGAAAAAAATGAATGATTCTGAAAAGGAAGTTTATTTGAAAGAAAAAAAAGAAGATAGAGTGAAAATTCAAAATGAAATTTCCGATTTAAATAAAAAACGTCTCGAATATATTGAGGAACAAAACAAGTTAAATTCTGAATCAAACACTTTAGGAGTTGCCATGATAAATGTAGTTCACGAGCAAGCTGTTAAAGTTGGTTTTACTTTTCCTAAAAAATAATTTTTAAAAAGCCTCTTCTAAATAAATGGAGAGGCTTATTTTTTTACCTAAAATTTATAAACATGAAACATCCATGTATGAATTCTATCACAATGGAGAATGATTATTTTGGATGTTCCTATGTAACCTTAAAAATTTAAAATATAAAACACATGAAAGCATTTAAAATATTTATTATCAGCTTTATGCTATTGGGTTTTTCAGTTAATTCATTTGCAGGTGGATTTATAATTGTTTTTCCGCAAGGAAGTCCGGCTTTTGCAAATAACTCGTTTAATCCATATTCTTTGGAAGTTAAATACATTAAAGTTGACGTGAAAATTAACGGATTAATTGCCGTTACCACTGTTGAAGAAGTTTTTTACAATCCTACAAATATTAATCTCGAAGGCTGGTTTATGTTTCCTGTTCCAAAATATTCCGCAATGAAAAATTTTTCGATGGAAATTAACGGTAAACAAACTCCGGCCGAACTGCTTGATTCTGAGAAAGCCAGGCAAGTTTACGAAGATATTGTTCGCAAAATGAAAGACCCTGCTCTGTTGGAATATTCGGATCAAGGAATGTATAAAGTAAGAATTTTTCCTATTGAATCGAAAAAAGAAAAGAAAATAATTTTTACTTACACCGAAGTTTTGTCTTTTGAAAATGAATTAACAGAATATTTTTTTCCGTTAAACACAGAAAAATTTTCTGCAAAACCTCTAAAAAATGTTAGCTTTAAAGTTGATATTAGTTCAGAACAAAGTATAACTACAATTTATTCTCCAACACATAAAACCGATGTGAACAGAATATCGCAAAATAAAGCAGTTGTTGGTTTTGAACAAGAAGAAGTTAAACCCGACATTGATTTTAAACTATTTATTGGTAATTCAAATTCTCCTACCGGAATTTCATTAATGTCTTATATGAAAAACACTAATACTGAAGGTTTCTTTTTAATGAATATAAGTCCGGGTTATATCGACAAACAAGACAAAATTATTCCAAAAGATATTGTTTTTGTCATTGATGTTTCCGGAAGTATGGAAGGTGAAAAACTAACAAAAGCAAAAGCAGCTTTAACATATTGTATTACAAATCTTAACAAAAATGATAAATTCAATATTGTAAGATTCTCAACAACAGCTTCAACCGCTTTTGAATCGAAAGTATTAGCCGACGAAAAAAATAAAACAATTGCTTTAGCCTATATCATAGAGCTTAAAGCAATTGGAGGAACAAATATGCAAGAAGCTTTTCAACTAGCCTTTAACGATTCCGAAAACTCTAACAGTGCAAAAACTGTTATCTTCATAACCGACGGAAAACCTACTATCGGAGAGACAGATAACGATAAATTGTTGTCACAAATTGGAGTTTCAAATAAAAATAAATCAAGAATTTTTACTTTTGGTATCGGTAACGATTTAAACACCATTTTGCTTGATAAAATAACCGAAAATACTAATGCCTTTAGAACATATATTTCTGAAAGCGAAGAAATTGACTCAAAAATTTCTACTTTCTTTGATAAAGTCGGAAATCCGGTTCTTACAGATATTTCTGTTGAAGTGAAAGGAAGTATTTCTGCAGATGAAATATTTCCGAGGAAACTGCCCGATTTATATAAGGGTTCGTCAATAACGGTTCTCGGAAAAATGAAATCCGACGGAAACGCCGACATTATTTTAACGGGAAAAGTTAACGGAGAAACCAAGACTTTTAAATACACAATTAACGCCAAAAGCAAGCCTGAGAACGACTTTATTCCTGTTCTTTGGGCTACCAGAAAAGTAGGATTTTTATTGGATCAAATACGCTTAAACGGCGAAAATAAAGAGATTGTGGAAGAGATAAAATCTTTGGCTAAAGAATACGGAATTGTTACTCCATACACAAGTTATTTGATTATTGAAGACGAAAAAGTTATTACGCTGAATAATAATATTGGAAGTGAAAATTCGATTTTAAGTAGCGATATTATTGATGATGAAGACGGTTTTCAAGACAAAACAAAGAAAGAATATGCAGAAATCTATTCAAAATCGGGTGCAGGAAGCGTTAGAGCGAGTCAAGAATTACAAAATCTTAATTCTGCCGAACAAGTTTTTGATTCGAGACAAGGAACCGAAAGAATGGTTTACAATAACGAATCCGGAGAAAGCGAAAACTTTGGAAATCAAATTAGAAATGTTGGAGGAAGGGCATTTTATCAAAATTCTATTAAATGGATTGATGTGTATTCTGTAAAAAACACTACAAAGAGAAGCGAAATTGTTTTTAATTCCAATGAATATTATGATTTATTGAAAAAAGAACCTTCTATTTCTCAATTCTATGCTTTAGGCAGAAATGTTGAATTTGAATTTAAAGGAAAAGTTTATAATATACATGAATAAATCCGTAATTATTAATATTTGAAAAGTTTCTAATTACAGAATTACCCAATTTCAGTCTTCATAATTAAGTAGTTAATTTTTTAAAACTATATAATTATGAAGACTTTTTTGAACATGATTCGCTGTCAAGCATTTAAACACAGCAACTTTGTTCATTTTCGGTTACTTATAGAATTCTTTTATCTTAGGAAGTGCGATAATTTTAGTTTCATTGCTATGTTTAACGGCTTCGGAAGAATGTTCGTCGCAAAACCAAAATGCGTTCGACGGATGTCCAACCATTTTATAGTCTTCCATTCTTTTTCTTTGCATTTTATCGTCGTCTGTTTCCAAAAAATATATCAATTTTCCTCCTTCTAAAAACCTTTTTTGGCAAATATAACATATTGGCGGCATCATAATTATTTGTTTTTTATGGAAAAATAAATTTATTTCACAAAATTACAATTATTTTTCAACAATTTCCATTATTTTTATATTACTCATATTCAGTAATATATGTAACTATTGAAACAACATTGTTTGTGTTTTATATATAATACAAAACAGTTTAAAACCATTATGTTTATTGGAGTTTAAACAATTTTTAAGATTAAATTTATCAAATATTGTTTGCAGTATTTTTTGTAAAACAAACTTTATAAAAATTTTGTATTTAAAAAAAACTTATTATATTTGCTCAAGATTTATAGACAAAAAGATTATGTGTTTTATTAATAATACAATTAAATGGAAAGTCTGTATGAGCAATTCGCTTTTAAGTTACGAAACGTAGCTTACAAGCATAAGCGATACTTGTATGAAAGAATAGACTGGAACCGTAAATTGGTGATTATTAAAGGAACACGAAGAGTAGGAAAAACAACGTTGGCTTTACAATATGTTAAAGAAAACTATAAAATTGGAAATGCAGTTTTATATGTCAGTTCAGACAATTTTTATTTTTCGGAATTTTCATTGTCTTATTTAATCGAAAATTTTGTTACAAACGGGGGAAAACACATTTTTATTGATGAAATTCACAAATATCCCGAATGGATTAGCGAAATTGAAAAAGTTCTTAAAAAGTTTGATGAATTAAAGATTGTTTTGATTGGAACGGCTGTTGCCGAATATTCCGAGAATGAATTTATTTTCAAACAAGCTGCTGTTTATGAGCTTGCAGGTCTTTCGTTTCGCGAGTATATTTTGTTTTCGCAAAATATTTATTGCGAAGTTTATAGTTTGAAAGACATTATTGAAAATCATTCGGAGATTTGCAGCAACATTACACGCGAATTTGATCCGCTGGCTCTATTTCCCGCTTATTTAAAATACGGTTATTATCCGCTTTTTTTAGAGCAAAGAAACAAATACCACGATATTTTAAGCGAAACTGTGAGCTTGGTTCTCGAATCCGATTTAACTTATGCAAAGAATATTGATTTTGGAAATATTCATAAGATAAAGAAACTATTGTATAATATTGCTTTAAATCCGGGCGAAAAACCCAATATTAAAAAAATGAGCGAAGCAATAGGAGCAACCAGAGGAACTGTTTTACAATATCTTGATTATTTGAAAAAGGCTAATATTTTAAATTTGGTTAAAGATTTGCAAGCCGATGACAGTTTTATGACAAAACCCGAAGAAATATTTCTTAATAATCCGAATTTGTTTTTTGCTTTCGGACTTGGAAATAAAAACGAGCGTTTTTTAAATAAAACATTTTTCCAAAATCAGTTGAGTTTTGAAAATGATATTAGATTTTCGCAAAATGCCGATTTTATTATTAACAACGATTTGTCTTTTATTATTGATAAAATCGAATATACAGAACAAATTAACTTTAATTCGGATATGATATTCTTTCCGACGGACAATATTGAAATAGGGGTAAAAAGCAGTATTCCGTTATGGATTTTCGGATTTATGTATTAATCTTCGTGATTCTTTCTCAGATTTTAGGGGTATTATTTTTGTCAGAATTACACAAGCATAAACCGATTCAAGGCTCTGCAAACGCAGAGCCTTTCTTCTTTTACTCAAATAGTAGTTTGCATATTTTTAATTTGCAATTTGGGTTTAAATATTTTTGAAAACTTATTCTTCTTTATTTTCCGAAATCACAAATTTTTGTTCCTCTGTTACAATTTTTCCGTCTATTTTTCTTTCAATTACAACTGTTACAATTCTTTCTTTTACAGCGATTACAGATTCTTCAGAGCTGAATTTTAAAATTATATCGGAATATTTGTTTGGTGCAATTTTTTTATTTTTAAATGAAATTACGCAACTCTCATTTGCTTTTACTTCTTTTATGGTAATTTTTGTATTTGTTTTATTTTCAATTTGTAACCTATAATTATTGATTATTTCATTGGCGCCGCTTTTTTCAATATCGCCAATTGCTTTATTATTACTTTTATTTTGTTCAATAAATGGTAACAATCTGCCGAACATTGGTGCTTCAGCCTCTTCGGGTTGAGCAAATAAGTTTGAACTTAAAACAATTACTAAAATTGTTGTTAAAAATGTTTTGATTTTCATAGTTTATTCGTTTTTTGGTAATACAAACTGTAATTCTTGATATGTCTTTATATTATTTTCTGTTTTTTCTGTTGTAACTTTTATTATTTTATCGGGTTCAATAATTTCAGTTTCAGTTTTTTTGTATGAAATAATAATTTTACTGTTTCCTTTTGCCGGAATTTCTTTGTTAAGGATTGTAATTTGAACTTTCTCCGGAAAATCAACTGTTTTTATATATACTTTGGAATCTGTATTATTTATAATTTCAAGCTCAAAAGTTAAAATAGATGCAGAATCCGTGAAATTAAAATTTTCGTTTTTATCGGGGTTTCTGGTATTTCCAAAATATTGGGTAACTTTCCAAAATAACGGAACTTCCGACTCTTCGGGTTGAGAAAATGTTACACTATTTAATATTGTCAGAAAAAATACTAATAATATGAGTTTGGTTTTCATGGCCGTTTTTTTGTTTTCTGTATTAATCAGATATATATTAATGTAAAGTTATGCTTTTGTTAGATATGCTAATAAAATTTGTTAATATTTTTTCAAAAAAAAAGCCGTTCTTCTGAACAGCTTTATTTTATTACGGAGTTTAATTATTTTATTTCTCCCAAAACTTCAAAAGTAATCTCTTGAATTGTTTTAATGTTTTGATCTGATTGTTCTGTGATTACAACAATTTTTTGTGTAAATTTTCCTTTTTCTGCAATTGTAGGATCAATTGTTACACTTAAAACGCCTTCACTTTTTGGATCAATTTTTTTACTTAAAATGGTAACGCCAACTCTTTCAGGTATTTGAATATCTTTAACCCACATTGTTGTGTTTCCTGAGTTAACAATTTTAAATTGATATGACATTGCTTTTCCGCTAATATCTTTGAAATCGTGACTAAACGCTGTTGCTCTTGTTCCTCCAAACATTGGAGCTTCTGCTTGTTCTTGTTGTGCATAGCCAAACATTGTAAATGCTAAAATTGCTAACGATAGTGTGAATAATTTTTTTAGTTTCATGTCTTTGAATTTTTAAGGTTTTGATAAATTAATTTTTTTAATTATTTAATAGGTTGATGTTTTTTTTTATTAATTTCCATAAAATTATTAAAAAATATTTTATAAAAACTATATTTTATGTTAAATATTGTTTAGCGTTTTTCGCAATATTAATCTGTATTGCCTATTTTTATTGGTTTTCCCGCATAAAATTCAAGTATACTTTTTTTGAAAAGATATTCATATTTTGCTTGAATAAGATTAGATTTTGCTGTCATCAAATTATTTTTTGCCAAATTATAGTCCGATGTATTTAATAAACCCAAATTAAATTTCTTTTCTGTATATGTAAACGCTTCTTCATTTGCTTTTAGTGCCTTGTTGCTGCTAACAAATTTTGCCGAAGCGGATTGAACATCAAAAAATGCTTTTTGAATATCTTTATACAAATTATTTTTTTCGTTTTCAAGCACAAGTTGATTGTTTAATGCCGATATTTTTGAATTCTGAACATTTGTTTTCACCATGTAACCGTTAAATAGCGGAATACTTAATCGAAGCCCTAATGACTTGTTTGCGTTGTCCGACAATTGATTAGAGATTAAATATTCTGTTTCGGTATACGTCGGTTGAATTGAATAAACTATATCGCTCGAACTTCCTACAAAACCAATCGGAATTTGTTGTTCCGGTCCTACAATCATACTTTTTCTTGCATCGGAAAATCCTGTTGCATAAGTTGCATTTAAAACAAGTTTCGGTGAATATCCGCTTCGAGAAATTGCCAATTCCGTTTCGGAAGCCGAAAGTTTTAGTTCTGCAGATTTTATTTGCGGCAAACCTAAAGCCGAATTGTAAACTTCGTCGATAGTGTAGGGCAGAATCGGAATTATTTCGCCTATTTCGGGTTCAACAATATCAAATGCTGTAGAATCTTTTATATCTAATATTTGTTTTAATGTAAGATATGAATTTTCAAGTTGATTTTTTGAATTGATAAATTGTAATTCATCGCTTGCATTTTGAGCCAATATTTCCAAATAATTTCCTTGCGGTAGTTGACCTGCATTTACCAATTTTTCTATTCTTACAGCCTGATCTGTTGATAATTGAAATTGATTTTCGGCTGTTTTAAGCATTTCTTTATTGAAAAGTATTTGCAAATAAGCTGTTGCAATATTTAATGCCAAATCGTTTTTCAATTTATCATAATCTTGGATGCTTGTCATTAAATCCAACTTGCTCTTTTTTATTGTGTTAGTTCTTTTAAATCCTTCAAATAATGTAACCGAACTTTGAACGTAAAAGTTCGAGGAAGTTACTTTGCTGTCGGTAAATTCATTTGTGTAAGGGTCAACCGAACGACCAAAGTTTAAGTTATAATCGCTTCCGGCATTTAAGTTTGGAAGTGTTCCTGTTTTTGATTGCAAATAATTATTTTCCGAATATTTGGTATTCAAATTTTGCTGTTTTAGTTGAATATTATTTGTGTAACCGTATTCGATACATTGTTGCAAACTCCATTTTGTTTGTGATTTTGCCGAATAACTTATTAATATTGTTATAAATATTATTAATATTGATTTGAATGCTTTCATATTTTATGTTTTTTATTTTTTTTCTATTTGAATTTAAAATTTATATTATTTTTTTTGAAAGAATAAAAACTGTTTACTAACGGAATGTAACCGTTTTTTTGTAATTTTGAATATGGAACAACCGAATAATTTTTCTTTCTGTTTCTTCCTGTTATTGAGAATCTTAATCTTTCGGCAAAGTAAATATCAATAATTTTTAATCTTTCCGAGCTGTTAATAATAGGAAAATACCAACGAGCAAAGCAAAGTTCGTTATTTTCAAACGTTCTTCCGTAAAATTTCTTATTCATTTTTGTAATAAATATTTTTAAAGCATCATTTTCATTAATTTTTTTTCTCACAATTTTTCTTTGAATACTTGCCGAAATCCGCTTTATTTTGCCTTTAATTTTCAAAACACTTATTGGCGAAATATCTATTTTCCGATTAAAATATTCAAATCCGAGAAATATTTTTGATTCGTCAGGAGAATAAATTTTTGTTTTTGATTGATTTATTGAAAGACCTTTTTCCTTTAAAAAATTTTCGATATATTCTTTGTGTTCATAAATTTTTTCTTTTGTGTCAAAAACTGTTATATCGTCGGAATATCGCACATAATTAATTTTATTTTCAACAAAATAGTCATCTAATTTTTTCAGATAGATATTTGCAAAAAAAGTTGCCGTTGCGCAGCCTGCCATAATTCCTTTATTTTCTGCCAATATTTCTGCTTTTTCGTTAACAGAATATGGGTTTTCCAAAAGTTTTTTTAATGTATGAAACAAAACTTGGTCTTTCTTAATTTTTTCGGGTAAAGTTTCTATTAAATTATTAATATTTATACTGTTAAAATAATTTGAAATATCGCTTTTATAATTAAATTTTTGGTCTATATTTTTATCTTTCAATATTTGTTTAAATGCTGTTTTTGCGCTTTTATTTTTTTGAAAAGAATGACAAACAGGAGATATTTCGTCGGAAAATTTTTCGTTAAGAATTCTGTTTATCACTTTTATCAATAAATCATCTTGATAATTAAATATATAAACAATTTTTTTCTTGCCGGTTTGAATTTTATTTAAGGTTTTTTTTAGAGGATATTCAAAATTGTAATTTTTATTGTTAACAAGTTGAGCAATATCAATATATTTATTTGATTCTACAATATTTTTGTATGCCGATATTTTTTCTTTTTTGAGAATATGTTTTTCTTCAAAATCAGAAATGATTTTTTCCCAAATTTCTTTGTCGAACAGAATATTTAATACCGATTTTATCATCATAAAAATGAGGGCAACAAGAATCGTTTTGAATGACGAAGTCATAACAAGAATGAACAAAAAATGTCTGCCTTCAAAGATTTTTTAAATATTTTTTGCTTCTTCCTTCCAAAGGCACATCAATAAATTGACGTATCATTGTTGCCCGTAAATTAATAAGCAAATATATAAAAATTATTGTTGCAGTGTAAAAATTATTCCGTCTGCAAATTATTCATTAAAATATTTTTGATTTTATATGAAGATATAAACTGAGTTTTTAATTTATTTTAAATGCTTTTCTTATTAAATTTATAGGTTCAATATGCTTTTTGATATAAGATTATCTGTTGTTTCATATGTGATAAAAGTAAGAGGAATTTCCGGGTATAATTCATTAAATATTTTGTATTTGTTTTGATTAATATTTTTTTCGGAATATTTAATTTCATATGCACCGCTTTTTATATTATTGTGTTTGGCAACAAAATCAACTTCATTTTGGTTTGCTGTTCTCCAGAAATAGACATTATCTTTTCCGTATAGTTCAACGAAACGTATATATGCATAATTTTCTAATAATGCACCTTTATCGTTTCTCAAAACAAAATTTTCAAATCTGTTTAGCAAAGCATTTCTTAATCCTAAATCATGAAAATATATTTTTGGCATTTTAGTAATCTCTTTTCTGAGATTATTATTGAATGGCGGGACTAAGGAAATATGAAAACTTTGTTGCATAATATTCAAATAATTTTCTATTGTTTTATTGTCGATACCCAAAGTATTTGCGAGTTCGTTTTTATTCACAAGATTTCCTATTTGCTCAGCAAGTAGAACCATAAGTTGTAAAAATTTATGCTCATACAAAACTCCGGCTTCGCTAATATCTTTTTTAAGAAATGAATTTTTTAGTTCTTTTAGAATTTCTATTTTTTCTTCCCTGTCATTTTCTAAAACTACTGCCGGATATGATCCAAAACACAAATATTCTTCGAAGAAATATGAAATATCGTTTCTTTTTATTGAAATATAATCTTCATTATTTCTTAATAATTTTAGTTCGTTTTGCAATTCATCAGCATTTCTAAAGTGTAGATATTCACTGAAATTCAATTGTTTTAAATGAAAAATCCTTTTTCTTCCGGCCAGTGAATCTGTAAATCTTTTATCTATATAAAAAGCACTGCTTCCGGTAGCTACAATTTTTATTTTTTCTTCATAAATATCATATAAGTATTTAAGAAAATTCGTAGGATTTGAAGCATACTGTATTTCGTCAATAAATAAAAAAAGTCGTTTAGTAAATTGATTATCAAATGTTTTTTCAACAAATTTAAAAATATTTTCAGGATGTTGATTAACGGAATTTAAAATTGTAAAATCTTCAAATGAAAGAAAATAACATGAATCTCCGTTATTTTTACAAATTTGGAAAAGTTGTTTCAAAAGAGTTGTTTTACCGGTTTGTCTTGCGCCAATAATTATTGTATATTCTTTTTTTAGTAAGTGATTTACAACTTTACTTAAAAGATTTCGTTCTTTAATCATAATTTTTTTTTTCAAATTTAGATAATATTGGAATCAAAATCAAATAAAGTTGGATATTTTTGGAGTTGTTGCCTGTTTTAATCTTTTAAAAATCTTGCAGATTGTTAATATTATTCGATAAGTAATATACTTTATAAGTCTTCTACCTTTATATTATTCAAAAAATTAGCACATCAATAAATTGACGTATCGTTGTTGCCCGTAAATTAATTATCAAATATATAAAAAATTTATAATCCAAAATTTTATATTAGCAATTAAAAAATAATATATAAAACAGTTTTGTTTTTCCAAAGAATTATTAATTTTGCTTGCCTAATCCATTTATCGGGGTGTAGCGCAGCCCGGTTAGCGCGCCACGTTCGGGACGTGGAGGCCGGGAGTTCGAATCTCCCCACCCCGACAATATGTTTTTTTAGTTAAATTTCCCTTTTTCGGTAGTTTTTACTTCGCTCACCAAAACATAAAAAATATCTTTTCGAGTTTTTACATTACTGTTGGCATAAGGCTGTTTTATTGTGTAATAAACTTTTTTGTTTTTTAAAACTACTTCATAAACAAATTCTGTAAACGAATTGTCTGTTTTAACAATGGTTCCCATGTAACCTAAAAGTTCAATATAAGTTTCCATTACAATTCTGTCTTTTGAAGCAAAACCATAAGAAACGCATCTGTCTTCTATCAAATTTATTTCGTAAGTATAATACGGATAGAAATATACGCTTTTACAGGTAATTAAAGCTTTTGTTTCGCTTAGTGTGTCTACATCAACGGTAAATTCGGGATCGTATCTGTAAAATCCTAAAATAAAATCCATCGGTTTGTCCAACATATTGTGCTGTGAAAAAGAACTATACGGTAGAAGTAATAAAAATAATAAAATATATAATTGTCTCATTAATTAGTTGTTACTATTTTTTTTCGGCTAAATATTTCTTCGTAAAAGTAATTAAATTTTTCGTTGGTTTAAATATTAATTGACGAAATCATTTTTTAAACCAATTTTTTAGAATCAATTTTCCATGCGGAGTTAAAACCGATTCGGGGTGAAATTGTATTCCTTTTACGTCAAAATTTTTGTGTGAAATGGCCATAATTATTCCTTCATCGTCAATTGCAGTTATTGTTAATTCAATAGGAAGAGAGTCTTTCTTTATTGCCCAAGAATGATATCTTCCCGACATAAATTCTGTTTCTATTTCATCAAAAAGACTTTCGTTTTTATCAATAATAATTGTGTTTTTTGAAACTCCGTGATTAATTTTTTCAGTATTAAAAAGTTGTGATCCAAAAGCCAATGCAATTGCTTGATGTCCAAGACAAATACCTAAAATTGACTTTTCAGATTTATATTTATTAATAATATCCAAAAGAATTTTATTATCGGAAGGTAAACCCGGACCCGGAGAAATAATTATTTTATTGTAAATTGAAATTTGCTCAATATCAATTTTATCTACTCTTTTTACGTCAATTTCTGCTCCCAAACTTTCAAGAATATGAACAATGTTATATGTGAACGAATCAAAATTGTCAATTATTAAAATCTTCATGTATTGATATATAGGTATTTAAAAATATTTTTGTTAAAAATTGTCAAATTAAAATAAAATTTGTGATTTTCGCTAAGCAATATTAACTTTGTGAGATAAAATTTTTTGTATGAATTCGGAAGTAACAGAAATATCAACATTAAAAGATAACATTGTAAAAATAATTTCTTTATATGAAGATTTGAAACTTGCTTATGATTTATTACTTAAACAAAATAAAGAAGTTGAAAAGAAATTAGAAATAAAAGAATTTGAAATTTCTGAAATAAAACAACAATTTGAAACATTAAAAGTAGCAAAAACAATTACATCGTCGAGTAAAGACTCTCATGATGCAAAAATTAAAATTAACAGAATAGTGCGAGAAATTGATAAATGTATTGGTTTATTAAATAAATAATTTCTTGTTTTTATTGTCAAATAATGGACGAAAAACTTTCTATAAAAATAAATATTGCAGGTAAATTCTTTCCTTTGAAGATTAGTTTACAAGAGGAAGAAGCAATTAGAAAAGCTGCAAAATTGATTAATGATAAACTAACGGAATATAGGCAAAAATATGCTCAAGCAGAAATATCGGATTTACTATCCATGACAGCATTACATTTTGCCACTCAATATATTGAAGCAGGTTCGGAAGGTAAATTTGACGAATTAACACAAGAAATTGAAAATATTAATAACGATTTAAACGAATATATTTCTCAAAATAAAAGATTAGTTTAGAAAATTATTGTATATTTGAATTATTAATCAGGCAAAAAATTGCCCGCATTATTTCTCTAAAACATTTGTTAAGCTCAACACTTACAAATTTGGAGTAAAGATTATTTTATTGAAAGCAGGTCGTAATTTTGATTTATCAAAACTTAACATTTAAGCGTCGAAAGCTTGAGATAAGAGTCAACTCCATTAATGCTCTACTGGGGCTTTAATTTAAATTAGATAGAGAAATGTGCGGGTTTTTTGTATATATATATTAAACATATTTAAAAAATGGAAACAATTACAATCATCATAGCAATTGTAGCTCTGATTGCCGGTTTTTCAGGCGGATATGTTCTTAAAATAAAATCGCTAAATAAAAAAGCTGAAAATATTATTAAAGAAGCAACTATTGAAGGCGAAGTTATTAAGAAAGAAAAAATTCTTGAAGCAAAAGAAGAATTTTTTAGTCTTAAAGAAGAACATGACAGACTTATTACCGAAAGGAATAACAGAATTGCCGCCGTTGAAAATAAATTTATGCAGAAAGAAAATGCATTTAATCAACGAAAAGACGATTTAAACAGAAAAATTAAAGAATTTGAAATATCTAAAAATGAAACAGATAAATTAAAAATTCATTTTACTTCTCAGGTTGAAATTGTTGAAAAAAGAAATCTTGAATTAGAAAAACTTATCAACATTCAAATTGAAAAACTCGAAAAAATTGCAGGTTTATCAGCTCAAGAAGCTAAAGATCAATTAATGAAATCGCTTAAAGCAGAGGCAAAAACCGAAGCAATGGCTCACATTAACGAAATTATCGACGAAGCCAAAATTACTGCCAATAAAGAAGCCAAAAAAATTATTATTCAAACTATTCAAAGAATTGGAACAGAAACCGCTGTTGAAAATGCAGTAACCGTTTTCCATATCGAAAATGACGAAATTAAAGGCAGAATAATTGGTCGTGAAGGAAGAAACATTCGTGCGCTTGAAGCTGCAACAGGTATAGAAATTATTGTTGACGATACTCCGGAAGCAATTGTTCTTTCAAGTTTCGACCCGATTAGACGCGAAATTGCCAGACTTTCAATTCACCAACTTGTTACCGACGGCAGAATTCACCCTGCACGTATCGAAGAAGTTGTTGCAAAAACTAAAAAACAAATTGAAGAGGAAATTCTCGAAACAGGTAAAAAAACTTCTATCGACCTTGGAATTCACGGGCTTCACCACGAATTACTAAGAATGATAGGAAGAATGAAATATCGTTCGTCTTACGGGCAAAATTTATTACAACATTCACGCGAAACCGCAAAATTATGTGCCGTAATGGCCGCAGAACTCGGTTTAAATCCGCAAGTTGCAAAACGTGCAGGTCTTCTTCACGACATTGGAAAAGTGCCCGATGAAGAAATTGATGTTCCTCACGCAATTTACGGAATGAAACTTGCCGAAAGATATAAAGAAAAACCCGAAGTTTGCAACGCAATTGGTGCACATCACGACGAAGTGGAAATGACAAGTCTTATTTCTCCTATTGTTCAAGTTTGCGATGCAATTTCAGGAGCACGTCCCGGAGCAAGACGTGAAGTTGCAGAATCTTACATAAAAAGAATTAAAAAACTTGAAGAACTTGCACTTTCCGAAGAAGGAGTAATTAAAACTTATGCAATTCAAGCCGGACGCGAACTTAGAGTAATTGTAGGAAGCGATAAAGTTTCCGATACCGATATTGAAAAAATATCGAATAATATTGCCCGTAGAATCGAAGAAGAAATGACTTATCCCGGACAAGTTAAAATTACCGTAATTCGCGAACACAGAGCTGTTAGCTATGCAAAATAATTTATTTTAAAAAATTAACAAGCTTTAATAAGAAATTTTATTTTTATAATCCTAAAAGTTATACTTTTGGGATTATTTTTTTTATTAAATATTTCAATAAATGGATAACATTCAAATGGTTGACTTAAAAGGTCAATATCTTAAAATAAAATCGGAAATTGATACCGAAATTCATAAAGTTTTGGACTCAACTGCTTTTATTAACGGAAGCATAATTTCCGACTTTTCGCGAAATCTTGAAAAACATTTAGGAGTAAAACACGTAATTCCTTGCGCAAACGGAACCGATGCAATTCAAATTGCGCTTATGGCTTTGGGTTTAAAACCCGGCGATGAAGTAATTACAACCGATTTTACTTTCGTTGCAACAGTTGAAGTTGTAGCACTTCTTGGTCTTAAATTGAAATTTGCCGATGCTGTTCCCGGAACTTTTAATATTGATGCCGATAAAATTGAAGAATTAATTACACCCGCAACAAAAGCTATTGTTCCCGTTCATCTTTTCGGACAAGGTGCCGACATGGAAAAAATTATGAAAATTGCCGATAAACATAAATTGTTTGTTGTTGAAGATACAGCTCAGGCAATTGGCGGAACATACACTTTTGATAACGGTAACAAAAAAATGCTCGGAACAATCGGTCAAATTGGAACAACATCATTTTTTCCTTCAAAAAATTTAGGCTGTTACGGCGACGGCGGAGCTGTTATAACAAACGACGATTCTCTTGCAGAAAAATGCAGACAAATTTTAAATCACGGTTCAAAAGTGAAATATTACCACGATGTTGTCGGTATAAATTCAAGACTTGATACAATTCAAGCAGCAGTTTTGTTTGTTAAATTAAAATATTTGAATGATTATCAACAAGCACGACAAAAAGCTGCTGCGTATTATGACAATGCACTAAAAGACAGTAAACATTTCATAATTCCGGAAAGAAATAAAAAATCCGAACATGTTTTTCATCAATATACATTAAAATTAAATGGAATAGATAGAAACGACCTTCAAAATTATTTGAAAGAAAAAGGAATTCCGTCAATGGTTTATTATCCGGTGTCATTACATTTGCAAAAAGCATATTTGAATTTGGGATATAAAGAAAATGATTTTCCGGTTACCGAAGAATTATCCGATATAGTTTTATCTTTGCCAATGCACACAGAACTTACTGAAAATCAATTAGAATACATAACTAAAACTCTTTTGGATTATGCAAAATAACAATTTTTTTGCTCACGAAACTGCCGTAATAGATAGTAATTGTATTATCGGAAACGGAACAAAAATTTGGCATTTTTCTCATATTATGTCGAATTGTATTATAGGAGAAAATTGCAATATCGGTCAAAATGTTGTTGTTTCTCCCGAAGTAATTCTCGGTAAAAATGTTAAAATTCAAAATAATGTTTCCATTTACACCGGAGTTATTTGTGAAGACGATGTATTTTTGGGACCTTCGATGGTTTTTACAAACGTAATTAATCCCAGAAGTGCCGTAAACCGAAAAGACGAATATTTGAAAACAATTGTTAAAAAAGGTGCATCAATAGGAGCAAACGCAACAATTGTTTGCGGACATAATATTGGCGAATACGCTTTTATTGGAGCCGGAGCCGTTGTTACAAAAGAAGTTAAAGATTTTGCATTAGTTGTAGGAAATCCTGCAAAACAAAAAGGCTGGATGAGCAAATTCGGACATAAACTTGAGTTTAACGAACAAAATATTGCTGTTTGTCCGGAAAGCGGAGAAAAGTATAAAATTGAAAATGAAATTGTTACGGCAATTTAATAATACTAATTGGCTTAAACTTATTTTTACTCATAAATTTTATTAATTTTATAAAAATATCAATATAAAAAATCACCTTAAATCTTTAAAAATGAAGAATTTTGCGTTAATAGGAGCTGCCGGATACATTGCCGTCAGACACATGAAGGCAATTAAAGACACAAATAATACTCTTATTGCCGCATTAGACAAATTCGACAGTGTCGGAATTATGGACAGTTATTTTCCTGATGCCGATTTCTTTACCGAGTTTGAAAGATTCGACAGACATGTCGATAAATTAAGAAGAACAGGAAAAAAAATTGATTACGTAAGTATTTGCACGCCAAATTATTTGCATGATTCTCACATAAGATTTGCACTAAAACAAAAAGCCGATGCAATTTGTGAAAAACCTTTGGTTCTAAACCCTTGGAACATTGTTGCTTTACAAGAAATTGAAAAAGAAACCGGTCAAAGAATTAATAATATTCTTCAATTACGTCTTCATCCAAGCATAATTGCTTTGAAAGAAAAAGTTGACAAATCGCCTGCCGATAAAATTTTTGATGTTGATTTAACATATTTCACTTCCAGAGGACGTTGGTATTTTCAAAGTTGGAAAGCAGATTCTCAAAAATCGGGCGGAATTGCTACAAACATCGGAGTTCATTTTTATGATATGCTTACATGGATTTTTGGTTCTGTTCAAGAAAATATTGTAAATATTAGCGAAGAAAACAAAGCGGCAGGATTTTTGGGATTAAAAAAAGCCAGAGTTAGATGGTTTTTAAGTGTTGATTATGACGATATTCCATTGAAAGTTAGAGAGTCAGGTCAAAGAACTTTCCGTTCAATTTCTGTTGACGGAGATGAAATTGAATTTAGCGACGGTTTTACAGATTTACATACTTTAAGTTATAAAGGAATTTTAGAAGGAAAAGGTTTTGGATTAAATGATGTAAAAACAGCAATTGAAACAGTTTACGATATTAGAAACGGAGTTCCGGTCGGTCTAAAAGGAGACTATCATCCGTTATTAAAAAAATAATTAAAAATTAAAAGAAATGTATAATAAAATTATTGCCAAAGAAGCTAAAATTGCCGTAATCGGTCTCGGATATGTAGGATTACCCATAGCATTAGAATTTGCAAAAAGACTTCCGGTTATTGGTTTCGATATTAGCGAAGAACGTGTAGAGTTGATGAAAAATAAAATTGATCCGAGTCAAGAACTTTCATCAAGCGATTTTGATAATACAGATATTATTTTCACAGCAGATATTGAAGTTTTAAAACAAGCAAATTTCTTTATTGTTGCAGTTCCAACACCAATTAACGAGCATAACGAACCGGATTTATTTCCATTGATAAGTGCTTGTAAAACAGTAGGTAAAGTTATTAAAAAAGGCGATTACGCTGTTTTTGAATCTACAGTTTATCCCGGTTGTACCGAAGATGATTGCGTTCCGGTTATTGAAGAATTATCGGGTTTAAAATTTATTGAAGATTTTAAAGTAGGATATTCACCGGAAAGAATAAATCCGGGCGATAAAGTAAATACACTTACTACAATTACAAAAATTGTTTCGGGTTGCGATGCAGAATCATTAGACAGTATTGCAAAAATTTACGAAATAATTCTTTTAAACGGAACGCACAGAGCAAGTTCCATTAAAGTTGCCGAAGCTGCAAAAATTATTGAAAACACTCAACGCGATGTTAATATTGCTTTAATGAATGAGTTATCTATAATTTTCAGCAAAATTGGTATTAACACTTTTGAAGTTATCGAAGCTGCCGGAACAAAATGGAATTTTTTAAAATTTATGCCCGGCTTGGTTGGCGGTCATTGTATTGGTGTTGACCCGTATTATCTTGTTTATAAAGCAAAAGAACTCGGATATCATCCGCATATTATTAATTCGGGTCGTTTTGTTAATGATTCGATGGGACGATATGTTGCAAAGCAAACAGTTAAGAAAATTGCAGCTCAAGATAAAAATATTCGTCATGCTAAAGTTTTAATTATGGGAATGACATTTAAAGAAAATGTCAGCGATATAAGAAACACAAAAGTTGCCGATATTATTAACGAACTTGAATCATATAAAGTTATTGTTGATGTTGTTGACCCTTATGCTGTTCCAAAAGAAGTTCACGAAGAATACGGCGTTACAATATCGGAAAAACCGAACGGAAAATATGATGCAATAATTGTTGCAGTAAATCATAAACAATATATTGATTTAGACGAAAAATATTTTAAATCTCTTTCAAACAATAAAGGAATTCTAATAGATGTGAAAGGTATTTTTAAAGATAAAATTCACGATTTAATTTATTGGAGTTTATAAGAATTTAATCTTTTATAAATTTTTGAGATAATAAAAAAGGAGAAATCTTGTTATTTAATTTTAACAAAGATTTCTCCTTTTTTATTTTATAGATATTATTTTTATTCGTTTCTTACAACTCTAAAACCTAAACTTTCATCTTTATAATCCGGACTTTGGAAATATCTCTTTGTAATCCTCAAATTTTCTTCAACTCCTTTATAATTTCCTCCTTTGCAAACTTTTGTTAAACTTATTTCGGGTCCTATCGGATTTGTTTTGTCTTCTTCCGAATAAAAAGTTGCGTCGTAATTATCAAAACACCATTCAAGACAATTGCCCGACATATCATACAATCCCAATTCGTTTGGAGCTTTTAATCCGGGTTTGTGTAGCATTTTTCCGGATTCTACAAACCATGCAACTTCCATAGCTTTATTGCTTCCCGAATATGTAAATTTTTGCGATTTATTTCCGCCTCTTGCTGCAAATTCCCATTCTGCTTCGGTTGGTAATCTGTAGCCTTTTGAATTTGGAATAAATTTAACTATTGTATTGTTATCCGACCTCACAATAATGTAACTTCTTTCTAAACCGTTAATTTGACTCAACCAATTACAATACATAACTGCATCAAACCAACTTACTTGTGTTGCAGGAACATTTTCTGCTCCCGGAACTTGCGGCAAACCTGCCATTCTGCTGAATCGTGAATATTCTGCAACTGTTACTTCATATCTTGAAATGTAAAAATTGCTAACAGTTACATTATGCGCCGGAAATTCGTCGATATATTTACTTTCTTGGTTTCCCATTTTAAATGTTCCGCCTTCAATAAAAGCCATTTCCGGATTTGGATTTTGAGCTTTTACCGATAAAAAAATTATTGTAAAACTTGCTATAAATAAAATTGTTTTCATGTGTTTATATTTTATTTTTTTAAAAGGTCATAACTTGTCCCGATTTTTTTTCGGGATAGGAACATCCTAAATAATCATTCGCTTGTGTGTTAAGCGGTATACATAGATGTTTCATATATTAAATCATTTATATTTTAAACGAATATTTTTTATTTAGATTTTATTAATATTGATTTTTTTTAAGATTTTTTACATAAATAGATAATTTCATTTTTATCTAATCTGTATTTTTCAATTTCTTGAGAAGAAAAACTTTCAATATATTTATCTTCCAAAACATCAAAACCTGCATTTCTAAGCCTTTCGGAATAATCTTTTCCGTAAACTCTAACATGGTCATACTGACCAAAATGTATTTCACGTTCTTTTGGAGAACTAATAGTAAAATCTTCATAAGTTCTATTAATCGAATAATCAATTGGCACTTGTAATATTGCATAACCGCCATTTTTCAATACTCTCAAAATTTCTTTCATTGCTTTATTGTCATCGTCAATATGTTCAAGAACGTGATTGCAAATTACAACGTCAAAAATATCATTCTCAAAAACCATATTTCTAATGTCGGTTTTAACATCGGCAAGCGGAGAAACAAGATCTGCCGTTAAATAATTAATGTTTTTGCTGTTTCTGAAACGATTAATAAACGGTTGTTCAGGTGCAATATGTAACATTTTAATATCCGAAGTAAAAATATTTGTTTTATTATTGAAATACAACCATAATAATCTGTGTCGTTCAAGAGTTAAACAGTTGGGACAAAGTCTGTTTTCGGAACCTTTATTTCCGTAAGGTAAAAATTTTCTGAATTCTTTTTCGCAAACCGGGCATTTGTGATTTGTTCCTTTATAAAACAAAGAAACGGGTTTTCTTAGTAACAGACTGAGTTTTATTAATAATGGTCTCGGTATTTTTCTTACCGCAAATTGAATTAATTTTTTCATAAATAAATTTTTTTTGCAAAAATATACTTTATTTTTATATATTGTAGAATGATATTGAAACTGCTTAAATTTTGTTTCGGGAAGTTTTATTTTTATATTTGTTTAACTTAAATATCCAATAATATTAAACTAAATTATATGAAAAAATTTGCAATTATTTCGTTAGTAATATCTGTTTTACTTGTATTAAATGCCTGTAAGAAAACACCTCAGGAAATGGTTATCGGAAAATGGAAAATTGACAAAATCGAAAATTCCGAAAAAATGGGAGATGCTGAGATAGAAATGTTTAATAGAATTAATAAGGATAAAATTGATAATGAAATTTTTGATTTTTCTATTGAAAAACTCTCTATAAAATATCCGCAAGAAGCTGTTTGTCAATGGGATTTATCCGAAGACGGAAAAACTCTTACAGTTTATTATCCCGAAGACGGCGAACATAAATATGAAATAATTTCTATGGATAAAAATCAAATTGTTTGGAAAGAAGATTTTGAGGATTTTTATCATACAACAACATTAATTAAAGTAAAATAATTTTAGATGAAAGATATTTTTATAAGCTATTCAAAAGAAGATAAAGCCGTTGCCAAAAAACTTGTTTCAAAACTCGAAACAACGGGTTATTCTTGCTCTATTCATCCGCGAGACACTGTAACTCAAACTGTTGATTCTAAAGAAAGTATTAAAAATTCTATTTCTGAAGCTAAAATATTTATTTTTTTGCTTTCAAAATATTATGAAAATTCATCAGAAAGTTTTTTTCAGATTGAATGCGCTGTAGATAACAATTTGCGAATAATTCCTTTTAAAGTTGATAAAGTTTCCGAAAACTTTCCCATAAAATATATTTTGCATACAATGGAATGGGTTGATGCATTTGGCGACGGTTTTGATGAAGCATACGATGTTTTATTGGAAATTATTACTGAAACTTTTGGAGGTAAAATTCCGGAGAAAAAAAACAAAAGCAAGGAAATTAAGCAATTGTCCGGTTCCAAAAAGAATGTTAATTCTAATGTTCTCACAATTATTTTTGCTGTTATAGCTGTATTTTTTGCTTTATTGTATTTAACTTCCGATAAAAATAATACCGAAAATAACAATTC
>DZBS01000019.1:31722-37236 GCA_022729995.1 Draconibacterium orientale
TTTTTGCTTTATTGTATTTAACTTCCGATAAAAATAATACCGAAAATAACAATTCAGTTGTGAAAAATGATATAAATAATGCAACTAATATTAATAATGCTCCTGTAGTTTCAAAAATTAACGATAAATCTTTGTCGGCTGATGAAAAATTTTTAGTGGGAAAATGGAAAATTACCGATTATTCCGACAGTAGAAATATTACAGGGTCCGATAAAGTTGAAACTCTTAAAAATATTGAGAATTTAAAGAAAGTTGCTTTTTTGGTTTTTTCCGACAACAGATCATTTTCAAGAATTGGTTTTACCGAAAAACCGCAAGAAGGTAAATGGGAATTTGATGTTGCCAATAAAACTATTAATTTACAGGCTGTTAACAGTAATTTTGTAGAAAAAGTAAATTTATTGGAATATAGTGAAGCTAAAATTGTTATTGTTGTTGTAGAAAATGTTAGCGACAATAATAATAAAACAGAACAAGTTACTACAAAAATAACTTTTGAAAAAATATAAACTTTATTCTTCAGTCCGCAGTCTTCAGTTCTCAGTCATCAGTTGTATAAATTTAAAAAATTTTTCCATACTGCTTACTGAGAACTGAAGACTGAAAGGCAAATTGCCATAATTAAAATATTATAAAAAGATTATTCAGCTTTTTTTAAAGTTTCAATCCGTCTTTGAAAGGTAAAAATGTCATAAAATCGGCGTGATGAACAATATAAGCTTCAGTAGTTCTTTTAATCATGTCGCCTTCGCCTGCATGTGCAGCAATTATGTGGCAAACTTCGGCAGGAACTCCGTTTGCTTCTGCCAAAGAAACTCCCGAAAACGGGTGTCTGAGCAATTTGCCGTATTTTCCCTGAACAGATTTTCCGTTTGCATCTAATTCATATTCAAGTAATTTTCCTACATCTGCCAATATTGCTCCGGAAATTAAAATATCCATATTCACAGGTAAATCGTTTTTATAGAATTTTGTAATTTGATTTCCTGCATCTCTTGCAATATGAACAACAGAGCGTTTATGAGCCATAAATGATACATTCACAGGAACAAGCAATGTAAACGGAATTGTATTCAAATCGTCGGGCGAAAGAACACTTTTTTCAAGTGCAGTTTGCCATGTTTTTGTTGTGGCTTCTCTTAATTTTTCATCTTTTATCCATGAAAGTTCTTCGCCCCAGAGTTTTATTACTTCGTTATACATTTTTTTTTTTTAATTCATTATTACAAATCTTGTTTCGTGTGCGTTATCTTTTTTTCCGCAATGATAATTTAAACCTTCGTTCTGAAAACATTTATTTTCGTCCCAAATATAAAAACCGCTTACCATCGGGAATTTTCTTTGCCAACTGCCCGACATAATTGTTCCGGTTTCTAAATTTCCGAATACAGCGTTTTCTACAAAAAAGAAAACCTTTTTTCCGCCTGCAAAAGCGTTAATTGCTTCGTCAACATCGCTTGTGAGTTTTCCGCCGTTGTCAATCAATTCGTTTTGAATATCAATTGTTCCGGCGTTTTCAAGCATTGTTTTATTAACATCAGCACCGCAATATTGTTTAATATAAATTTCAAAAATTGATGCGTTCCATGATTTATCTTTTTCAATAAATAATTTGAAAGGTTCTTGTGCTTTAATTCCCGAAAAAATTAAAATAAAAAGAATTGTAAGTGATAAAATTTTTGTTTTCATGAGTGGTTTTTTAGTTATCTAATATATTTTGGTGTCTTCAGTTTTCAGTCTTTAGTCTTCAGTTTTCAGTTTTCACTGCCAACTGCCAACTGAAGACTGAAGACTGCCAACTTTTTATATTAAAGTTTTGCAATAATTGCGTCGGTAATTTGTTTTGTAGAAGCAGCTCCGTTGTAAATTACTTCTTGAGTTCCTCTCATTTTCATCATGTCGTAGGTTTTTGTTTCGCCTTCGGCAATAACGTCAGCAATTGCTTTTCTTATTTTTATTGCAATTTCTTTTTCTTCAATATAATCAAGCATCATACACGCCGATTCTATCATTGCAATCGGGTTAACAATTGATGTTTCGTATTCTGCATATTTTGGTGCAGAACCGTGAGTTGGTTCAAAAACTGCAATTCCGTCTTTAGACCATTGTGCGCTGCAAGCAAATCCCAAACCGCCAATTAATCCTGCAAATCCGTCGGAAACGATATCGCCAAACATGTTTCCGGCAACAATAACTCCGTAATCTTCCGGATTTTTTGTGAGCCACATCATTTGTGCGTCAATGTTTGTGTTCCAAAGTTCAATATTCGGGTAATCATTTTTTTGCATAAGAAGTGCCATTTTATACATCATTCCCGATGTTTCGCGAATTACATTTGGTTTTTCGCAAAGTGTAACAGATTTGTATCCGTATTTTTTTGCATGGTCAAAAGCTGCTCTTAAAATATTTTCTGTTCTTTCTTTTGAAAATATTCTTGTTGAAATTGATATTTCTGCTTTTGGCACTTTACCAAAATTTGCTCTGAATTTTGGATGACTCATAAATGCATCATAAACTTTTTCGTCCGGATTCGACCATTCAACACCGCCGTAAAGACCTTCGGTGTTTTGTCTGAATATTACAACGTCAACTAAAGGTTCTTCAACACCGCCGTCAGCTCCGCGTCTAATAAAATTTAAAGGATTTCCTTTGTATGTTTTGCACGGACGCACGCAAATTTCAAGGTTAAAATGTTGACGAAGTCCAACAATTGGGCTTGAATAAACAAGTCCTTTATCTTTTAATTCCGGTGCAAGTTCTTCAAATGCTTCGTCTTTTGGTTTTGAAGTTATAGCTCCAAAAAGAGCAATTTTATGTTTTTCCATCAATTTTATTGTTCTTTCCGGTAAAGGATTTCCTTCTTTTCTCCAAAATTCCCAACCAATATCGCCTTCAACATAATCAGCAATAAATCCTGCTGCTTCAAGAACTCTTAAAGTATCGTCTAAAACTGCTTTTCCTATTCCGTCTCCCGGTAATGTAACAATTGTTCGTTTAGCCATTTTGTATAATTATTTTTTTTAAATTATCGGTAAAAATAGATAATAGAAAATTATAAAACAATGAGATTTTACAGTTTTTTTATTCCTTTCATTACGAATTTTTTTTATTCAAAATTTCTTTCAAACAATTGTGTAAAATTCATAGATTCAAATATTTTGAAATTTATTCATAAAATTTAAATTAATTATTTCCGATTATTTTTTCACTTTTATTTTGATATTTGTTTTTCCGTAATATCTAATACTGTCTTGTTCGCGAAAATGCTTCATATATTTTATTCCGTTTGCAACATAATTTATATCGTAGGTGAGAGGCGGTCCGTTGTCGGGATACATTTTTCCGGAATTATGAATATGAAAAGCATGTTTATATTCTTTATTTCTTATAACATCACCATAATTTTCATCAATCCATTTCACGCTGTAGAAAAAAATATCTTCTCCTTTTAATTGTGAAATTTCAATGTTTAAATTCACGCATTTGTATCCCATAATTTGAAAAGGTCCCCAAGAAGATGCCATTTGTCTGATTATGCTGTCGGGTGTATTTTTAATAATTTCAGGTGTTAAATCTTCAAATTTAGAAATCTTTCGTTCTTTCAATCTGATTAAATTTTCATAAACACCTTGTTCAAATCTTGCAGGAGGATTTTCAACACCGTTGCATTCCAAAATTATTAAAGATTTTAAAAAATTCTTATTTAAATAAAATTTTTCGGAATATTTCTCTACGTCTTTTTCATAATTCTTTTCGGTTCTTTTGTAGGCATTTGCCAAATTATTACTATAAAAATCTTCTTTACACGCATTTAAAAAAGCAAGTAAGATTATCAGAATTAATATTTTTTTTAATTTCATTTCTTTTCAATGTTTATGATATTTAAACGTCGTCAAATTTATTTAATTTTTTAAAATTGATATTTTAATTTCAAATTGTTTTTCTATTTATTATATTTGGTGATTATGTTTTTAAACTAAAAAAATGGAAGTTAAAGATTTAAAACCCGAATTAATTTGGAAATATTTCGATGAAATTACAAAAATTCCGAGACCTTCGCGTAAAGAAGAAAAAATTATTGAGTATCTTCTAAATTTTGCAAAAGAACACAATTTGGAAGCTCAAAAAGATGACTCCGGAAATGTAATAATTAGAAAACCCGCAACTAAAGGTAAAGAAAATATTCCTTCGGTTGTTATGCAAAGCCATTCGGATATGGTTTGCGAAAAAAATTCCGATACCGTTCACGATTTTGATAATGACCCTATTAACACATATATTGAAGGAAATTGGGTAAAAGCAAAAGGAACAACTCTCGGTGGCGACGACGGAATAGGAATTGCTGCTTCGTTAGCTGTTTTGGCTTCAAACGACTTAAATCACGGACCAATTGAAGCACTTTTTACTTCCGACGAAGAAACCGGAATGACAGGAGCTTTCGGTCTTAAAAAAGGATTTATTAAATCGAAAATTCTTTTAAACTTAGATTCCGAAGATGAAGGTGAACTTTTTATTGGTTGCGCCGGCGGTGTAGATACTTCTGCAACTTTTGAGTATAATCAAAAAGAAATTCCTAAAAACAGTGTTGCTTTAAAAATTTCTGTAACAGGTTTAAAAGGCGGACATTCAGGCGATGAAATAAATAAAGAACTCGGAAATTCAAATAAAATATTGAACAGAATTTTATATTATGCAACAAAAAATTTAGATTTAAAATTAAACGATTTTAACGGCGGAAATCTGCGTAATGCAATTCCGCGTGAAGCTTTTGCCGTTGTTGTTTTACCAAAAGATAATTTATCCGATTTCAATATTTTTATAGATAAATTTATTGTAGAAATTAAGAATGAATATTCCGTTTCGGAACCAACGTTAAAAATTGAATTAGAAAAATGTGAAATGCCAAAGTTTGTGATTGATAAAAAAACTCAAAAAAAACTTATACATTCCATTTTTGCTTGTCCTCACGGTGTTTTTGCAATGAGTTTGGATATGCCCGGAATGGTTGAAACTTCAACAAATTTAGCTTCTGTAAAATTTAAACCGGATAATAAAATATTTATAGAAACAAGTCAACGCAGTTCGGTAGAATCTGCAAAATGGTATGTTGCTCAAACAGTTAATTCTGTTTTCACACTTGCAGGTGCAAAAGTAAAACACGGCGAAGGTTATCCGGGTTGGAAACCAAATACAAACTCAAAAATTCTTAAAATAACCGAAGATTCATACCAAACACTTTTTGGTGTAAAACCTGTTGTGAGAGCTATTCATGCCGGACTTGAATGCGGTTTGTTTCTCGAAAAATATCCCGATTTTGATATGATTTCTTTTGGACCAACTGTTAAAGGAGCACATTCGCCCGATGAAAGAATGGACATTGAAACCGTAAAAAAATTTTGGGATTTATTGGTTGATGTTCTTCAAAAAATTAATTAGTCAGTTCAATATTTTTTAATTTCAATTTGAATAATTTCAATATATTACAAAAATATATTTTTAAACTAAAACTATTTA
>DZBS01000019.1:37336-39418 GCA_022729995.1 Draconibacterium orientale
AATTTGAATAATTTCAATATATTACAAAAATATATTTTTAAACTAAAACTATTTAACGTATGAAAAATTTATTAAAATTTAATCTTTTGCTAATTATTATTCTGTTTTTTGGCGGAATTAACTTAGGACAAAAAATTACAATATTGCATACAAACGATATGCACTCAAAATTAGTTGGTTACGGACCGGAAAGCGAATACAGCCCGTCAATTACCGGAAATGACAAAACTCTTGGCGGTTTTGCCCGACTTGCTACAATTTTTAAACAAGCAAAAACAAATTCACCAAACGGAACATTAATTTTTGACGGCGGCGATTTTTTAATGGGAAGTTTATTTCATGTTGGCGAAGAAGAAACCGGATTTCAATTAAATATGATGAAAGAGATTGGTTATGATTATATTACACTTGGAAATCACGAATTTGATTTTGGACCAAAAACTTTAGCCGATATTCTAAATGCTGCACAAAAAAAAGGAGGTTATCCTCAAATAATAAGTTCAAATCTTGTTTTTAGCAATGAATCTGCCGACGACAACGGAATTGAAGAAATTTATAAACAAAATTTAATTAGACCTTATATAGTTATTGAAAAGAACGGACTAAAAATAGGAATTTTCGGTTTGGTAGGTTTAAATGCTGCAAGTGTTGCACCTGCGGCAAAACCTGTAACTTTTTCCGATCCTGTAAAAGTAGCTTCAAAAATGGCAAATTTTTTGAAAAACGAACAAAAAGTTGATATCGTTATTTGTTTGTCTCACAGCGGATTTTACCCCACATCAGATAAAAAATCTTATGTTGGAGAAGATTTAATAATGGCAGAAAAAGTTCCGATGATTGACATAATTATTAGCGGACACACGCATGTTGCAACTCCTATTTTTATAAAACAAGGAAACACATATATTGTTCAAACCGGCAGTTTTGCTGCAAATGTTGGCGAAATAAACTTTGAATTTAAAGAAGGAAAAATTCAGGATTTTAATTTTAAATTAATTCCTGTTGACGATAAAATTCAAGGCGACGATAATATTAGTTCAAAAATTGAAGAGTATAAAGAATTTTTGAATCAAAATTATTTGATTCCTGCCGGATTAACATATAATCAAATAGTTGCAAAAACAAATTTTGATTTGATTTGTGATTTTGAAAATTTAAAAAATAGCAATTTAGGTCCGTTTCTTGCCGATGCTTCAATGTTTTATATGAAAAAAATAGGAAGTCCGGTTGATTTTAGTTTAGTAACTTCCGGAACAATTCGTGAAGATATTTTAATGGGAAACAACGGAATTTTAACTGTTGCCGATATTTTTAGAGTTGAGTCGCTCGGGAAAGGTTATGACGGAGTTCCGGGATATCCGCTTGCAAAAATTTATATAACAGCAAACGAAGTTAAAAAATTAATGGAAGTTCTTGTTATGTCGAGAGCCGGCGGCGGCGACGGATTTCTTTTCTTCTCCGGAATTAAAGTTTATGTTGACCCTTCAAAAGGAATGTTAAGAAAAGTTCAAAAAGTGGAAATAAACGGAAAAGGAATTGATTATTCAAAGGAAAATCCGCAACTTTTTAGTTTAACGGCAAATACTTATTTATTAAGTTTTATTGGTGAAATTAAAAAAATGAGCCACGGACTTGTAAAAATTGTTCCTAAAGACAAAGACGGAAATCCGGTTACTGATATGAAAAAGCAAATAATTGATATAAACCCCGATAAAACCGGAATTCAAGAAGCTAAAGAGTGGATTGGCGTTATTGAATTTATGAAAAGTTTTGGAAGTCTTACTAAACTTCCTGTAATTCCGGATAATTATAAAAAAGGAGATGAAGCAGTTGTAGAAATAACAAAATAAATATTAATTGATACCTTGCCGAATATTTTTATTTTGCAAGGTATTTCTTTCAGAATTTTTATATTTTATATTTATTTACCTGTTTAAAAAATTTATTATGGATGTATTATTAGAAAATGAATATTGCAAATTGGGTTTCCATGAAGAATATAAAGTAGTTTTTTTAAGATGGAAGCCTTTTAAAACAATTAATTTTGAAGACTATAAAAAACCTTATCTTATCAGTTTAGAA
>DZBS01000020.1:0-14789 GCA_022729995.1 Draconibacterium orientale
TTTGAGTCGCCAAACCGAATTACTTATTGCTGCCGCAAAAACCGGAAAGATTGTAAACATTAAAAAAGGTCAGTTTCTTTCGGGCGAATCAATGAAATTTGCAGCCGATAAAGTTTTGCAAAGCGGAAACAATAAAATTATGCTCACCGACAGAGGAACAATGTTTGGTTACGGCGATTTGATTGTAGATTACAGAGCAATTCCGGAAATGAAAAAAAACGGTTATCCGGTAATTATGGATATTACACATTCGTTGCAACAACCAAATCAAACCAGCGGAGTTACAGGCGGAAGGCCGGATTTAATTGAAACAATTGCTAAAGCCGCAATTGCTGTGGGAGTAGACGGAATTTTTGTTGAAACTCATCCAAATCCGGGCGTTGCTCTTTCCGACGGAGCAAATATGCTTCACTTAGATTATTTGGAAAATTTACTTACAAAATTGGTCAAATTAAGAAAAACTGTTAACGAATTTTAAAACTATCGAAATGAGAAAAATAGCATTTTTTATTTTAATTATTTTTGCCGGAATATTTTCGGTAAAATCGCAAACAGGAACAATTAAAGTTAAAATATCAGAATATAGAAATACCAAAGGTGAATTAATGGTTGCTCTTTTTAGCGAAAAAAATAAAAGCAGTTTCACTCAAAAAATTGAAAATGCTTTTGAAAAGAAAATGATAAAAATATCGGGAAATATTGTAGAAATTAATTTTGAAAATATTCCTTACGGTGTTTATGCTGTTTCAATATTTCATGATGAAAATGAAAATCTTAAAATGGACAGAAATTCAATTGGAATGCCGATAGAAGAATACGGTGTTTCTAATAATGTTTTTTTTATGGGACCGCCGCAATTCGAGCCGTGTAAATTTGAATTAAATACTTCTAAAAAAGTGTTGGAAATTAAAATGAAAAGTGTGTTATAAAAGTTAAATTTCCCGGAAAATACGGCACTATTTTTTAACGTAAATAGTTCCGTGTTTTTCAAATTTGTTGCCGATATCGCCCAAAATACCTTCGTGTTTTCCTATCACTAAAGTTCCTCCGGGAACTAAATTGTCCAAGAAAAAACTGAATATTTTATTTTGCAAATCGTGATTAAAATAAATTAATACATTTCTGCAAAAAATAATGTGATATTTCTTTTCAAAAGGATTTTTTAGTGATGTTAAATCGTGTTTTGCATAAACAGCTTTGTTAAGCAAAAAAGGTTTTACCTTCATCAAACTTCTTTTTCTTGAAATTTCAAGATAGTCGGCAAGTTGATATTTTTCTGATTCTATGTGTGCTTCACCAAAATTTTTAATATATTCATCAATTTCACGATATTTATATTTGCCGGATTCAGCAACTTCAAGAACATCGGTATTTAGGTCGGTTGCAAAAATATTTGCTTTATCGAACAAACCCATTTGCTTTAGAACAATAAGAACCGTGTAAACTTCTTGACCGGTAGAAGAACCTGCATGCCAAATGTTTATTTCGTTTTCAAATTGATATTTTGGGATTATAGCTTTTTTAATTTTTATCCAAACTTCGGGGTCTCTGAAAATTTCGGTTGTGTTAACGGTAATGTTTTTAACAGTTTCTTCCAAAAAATTTTTGTCTTTCTTAAGTTTATCTATTACTTCAAAAACAGACATGTGATTATCGGCAGATATTTTTTCAAGTCTTCTGGTAAAAGATTTTATTGAATATTCCGAAAAATCGTATTCGGAACTGCTCTTTAATGCACTAATAAATGCTTGTATTTCTTCGTTTGTAGGTTCAGCCATATTATCTGTAAAAATAACAAATAGCTTCAAAAAAAAAATTATTTTTTGATTAATTTTTATAAAAGATTATCTATTCCCCAAAAAATTGATGCTGCATAAGCGTAAAACCTTATGTATCTTGTTAAACCGTATAAAACAAAATATTTAAACGGATACTTAACAACTCCGGCAACTGTGCTGGTTGTGGCAAAAGGAAGAGGAAAAAGTGATGCCATAACTATAACAAAACCACCCCATTTTCTAATTTGATGAAAATATAATGCGTTTTTTTTGCGAATATAAATGTCGACTCTCGGAAATTTTCTAATTAAAATGCCAATATAATATGCTACATAACCACCAAAATATGAAAGAGTTGCCAAAAAAGTTACATTCAAGTATGTATGGGCAGTCGGTTTGTATTCTGCCCAAACAATAAAAAAATCGGGAGGAATCCAACCTAAAAAACTTTCGGAAATAAAAAATATTATAAAAACCAATGTAGAGTCGGTTTTTTCGATTAAATTTTCTACGTATAATTTCATATCAATACCCGAAGCAATTAATGCTTCATTGAGTAATAAAATTAATGCAATAATTCCTATTAATATTAAAACAAGTTTTAGAAAACTTTTAAAAATGAAACTGTATAATCCGGAGCGTTTATTAACTTTATGATGAATTTTGTATTTCTCAAAAAATGTTCTTTTAGGTTTATTGTTTTCTATTTGTGATTTATTCATTTTTAACGGAAAATTTTTTTATTTCGGCACAAAGATAATACAATTTATCACAATTTATTTTTTGTTATCTCAAAAGCAAAGGTAATTTGTAAATAAATATTTAACTTTGTAAAAACCTTAACTTATCAATATATGTCAAAAAAAGATTACAATTACGGTAAACCATACAAATTCAGTGCTTTGAAGGTGTTTTCTTCTTCGGAATGGATGGCAAATTCTACAAAGAAATACAGAAGAGTATTTGATAAATCGGAAATAACATACATTAGAGTTGAATTTTCATTCTTTAATAAATTATTTGATGAAGAAAACTGGGATGCAAAAATAAACATAAAATCTTTTGATATATCGGGAGGTAAAAGGAAAGAAATATTTTCATTGGAAAACAATAAGTTTGTTGCAAAGGAAGATAACATAGTTTTTATTTACGAAAGTTGGGGTGTTGATAAAAAAGGCGGTTTTTGGAAAGCCGGCGATTATGTTGCAGAAGCATATATTGACGACGAACTTGTTGGAACTCAAAATTTTTATATTTATGATGTCGGTTTGGTTACTTCCGAAAGCAATCCGTATTTTGACGTTGTAAGTCTTAAATTGTATGAAGGACCGTTTGACGGTTGGAACATAAAAACCAGAAAATATTTATCGCAATTTGATAGAGCAAAAACACAATATGTTTGGGTTGAAATTGTTGTAAAATCAAAAACCAACAAAGCATGGTCGTTTGAATATTTTATAAATTTTGACGATGCCGCCGGACAAAGAAAAGCCGAAATGGATAATATTGAAACCATTGATACAGGCTCAAAAGATAAAATTTTTACATATCAAAGAGGTTGGGGAAATGCTTCGCCGGGTTCGTGGATGGACGATAAATATTCCGTAGAAATTGTATTCATGGAACATCTTGTGGCATCGGTTGTGTTTCAAACCGGCGAAACAGAAATTGAAGGAGAACTTGAAGTTAAAAAAGAGAAAATAATTGCAACAGTAGGCAATGGTCTGTCGGAAACTGCAAATCCTGCGGAAGAAACTCTTGAACAGGTTATGTCAAAACTTAATGAACTTATAGGACTCGAAAACATTAAGAAAAAAGTTAGCGATCATGTTAATTATCTCGATTTTCTTAAATTAAGAAAAGAAAAAGGTTTTGAAGATAAAGAAGAAATTAGCCTTCACAGCGTTTTTACAGGAAATCCCGGAACCGGAAAAACAACAGTTGTAAAACTTCTCGGTCAAATTTATCAGAAAAAAGGATTACTTTCAAAAGGACATGTTCATGAAGTTGACAGAGCCGATTTGGTAGGAGAATTTATTGGTCAAACAGCACCAAAAGTGAGAGAAGCAATTAACGAAGCACGAGGCGGAATTTTGTTTGTTGACGAAGCATATATGCTTGTTCGTTCTGCCGACGATAAAAAAGATTTCGGTAAAGAAGTTATTGAAGTTTTGGTAAAAGAAATGTCCGACGGGCAAGGTGATATTGCAATAATGATGGCGGGTTATCCGAAAGAAACAATGTTTATGATAAACTCAAATCCGGGTTTAAAATCAAGAATAAAATATTTTTTCAATTTTGAAGATTATGTGCCCGACGAATTAATCGAAATATCAAAATTTGCCTCAAGTAAAAGATATGTAACACTTGCAAACGATGCACAGGATTTGGTTAATAAAATTTTAACCGAAGCTTACAGAAACAGAGATAATACATTTGGAAACGCACGATTTGTTTATTCAATTATCGACGAAGCAAAAATGAATATGGGATTGAGACTGATGTCGAATACAAATGTTAATAAACTAACAAATGAAGAGCTTTCTACCATTTCAATGGAAGATGTTGAGAAAATTGACGAATTAAAATCCAAAAAGAAAGTAAATATTCCTATTGATGAAAATCTTTTAAAAGAATCAATGTCGGAATTAAATTCACTTGTGGGATTAAATTCTGTTAAAAATGAAATTTATGAACTCATAAAACTTGTGCGATATTATAAAGAATCGGGCAAAGATGTATTGAATAAATTTTCACTTCATGCCGTTTTTACCGGAAATCCGGGAACAGGAAAAACATCAGTTGCAAGAATTTTCGGAAAAATATACAAATCTCTCGGTTTACTTGAAAGAGGCCACATGGTTGAAACAGGAAAAGAAGGTTTAGTAGCGGGATATATCGGACAAACAGCAATAAAAGCAAAAGACCGAATTGACGAATCAATCGGCGGTGTTCTTTTTATTGATGAAGCTTATGCGCTTGCCGGCGGCGGACAACAAGGATACGGAAATGAAGCTATTGAAGTGATTTTAAAATATATGGAAGACAAAAGAGGACAATTTGCCGTTATTGTGGCCGGATATCCCGAAAATATGGAAACATTTTTGAAAATGAATCCGGGTTTAAAATCACGATTCGATAAAACTTTGCATTTTAACGATTATACTCCTGAAACTCTTTATGATATTACAAATCACATGTTAAAAACAGAAGATTTATATCCGGATGCCGAAGCGGAAAAACATTTGAGAAATTATATTGAAGAATTATATAAAAGAAGAGACAAATTCTTTGGAAATGCAAGAACAATGCGGCAAATAGCCGAAGAAGCAATAAGAAAACAAAACCTCAGAATGGCTTCGTTTTCAAATGAAGAAAGAACACCGGAAATTATGAAAACACTAACTATTGATGATGTGAAAGGAATTAGTGTTGATACAATAATTAAGCAAACCGGTTCAATCGGGTTTTCATAAAAATCTGAAAAATTTTAAAATTAAGAAATATCAAATAAATTAAGTAACTATTAATTAATAAAATTAGTCGGCAGTTTACAGTCTTCAGTAAGCAGTAATTAAAAAATAACTGAAAACTGAAGGCTGATAACTGAGGACTTTTTAAAATCTCGGATTCACAACATTATTATATATAGAGCCAAAAGTAAATAAAAGCCCTGTTGTGAAATTGTATGTGTAAGAAGTTGCCAATTGTTGTTGTTTCAGCAAAATTTCTTCAACACTTAAATTACCTTTAATCAAATAAAGCTGGTCGTGAACCAGCGAAGCTCCAAAACCTATTGAAAATGAAATTCCTTTGTAAATTCTAATATTTGCAGTTGAGCTTACGTCCAACCTGTTTTTTGAAAAATCGTGTAAATATAATAATCCGGAAACAGAAGTGTTGATAATTCCCCAATGTTTGTTAACTCTGTGAGCAACAGCTAATCTGGTTCTAAATAAACCTTCTTCGGTTTTATTGTAAATTGTTGTATCTGTGTAAATATTGTATTTGTAACCAATCGAATAATTAATTCTTAATTGCCTAACGGAAGATTCGGAATACGGATAAAAATTATATTCAATTGCAGGATAAAAAGAACCGGAAAAATCATAATTGTAATATGATGAATTTCCGGCTGTTAAATAATATCCTATAGATAATTTATTTGAAACACTCCAAACAATTTGGTTAGTAAAGCTGTTTGTTGCATTTCTGCTTAAAATGTTTTGGTCGTTTATTTTGAATGTATATTTATTATTGTCGTGCGAAAAATCAATCTCAATCTTTTTCTTTTCAGTAACTTGTTCAGCCGTCAAAACAGCATTTGTCATTAAGTTTTGATATGATTTTTCAGATGCAAAATATCCGTTTCCGCCAATTTTAAAAACCCATTTATTCCATTTATCAATTTCGGACTTTTTAATATTTTGAGTATTATTAAATGTAATATTAAAATTTTCTATTTCATTATTCAAATAAAAATATTTTAAAAGCCCGAGATTGATATATAAAATTAATTTTTTTCTAATTTCGTCATTTGTATTTGTCGGATTACTCACGTAATAAATTGTGTCATTTACATCTGAAAATTTTTTTCTTCCCAAAAAAATAAACGAAAATTCATCAGCTCCGTTTCCGGCAATTCTTTGATTGAGCATTATGTAAACATCTGCATCATAAGCATCAATTGTATAATTAATATAATTAATTTTAGTTTTAACAAAATCCATATCGCAAACAGAGCAATCAAAAAAAACATTTAATTGATTTTTAGTTTCTTGCGAAAATGTTTTTGTGTTACAAAAAAACAGTATTAATATTAATAATATTTTAAAACTAATTAGATGATATTGTGTAACCGAATTTTTGTGCAAATGCATGTTGAACGTCTGTAAACTTTGTGAAATCTGTCAAATAATCGGCATCAATCTTTTTTAATAAACCGTTAACAATTGCTTCTTCTTTTGTAGTATATTCTGTATCAGAAAGTCTGTAATATTTTAGAATATCAGAATATTCATTGTCAATTTGTTTAAGAAAAAATGTAAATAATGCAATTGTGGCATCTTTAAAAGTTTTGTCGCCGTAAAAAGGTTTGGAATTTTTAACAACAGCCATACAAACTGTAATTACTGCTCTTGAATTGTTAATAGCACTTTCAATAGTAGCAGGGTCATAACCTGCGATTGCGGCATCAAGTTCGTTAATGGAATTCATAACTTTAGATTCTTCGTCAATAAGCATATCGTTATATGAAATTGCTTCACCAACTTTTGATTGATCATACTTTTGAGCAAAAATAATGCTGTTTGACGATAATAATAAAATTACTACAGATAATTTTAAAATTTTTCCTAAATAATTTCGTTTTTCTTTCATAATAAATTAATTTTAGATGTTAAACATTTTATAAAATAAATAAATAATTATCAAAAATAAAAAAATAAATATTTCTTCTAATATATACGACAAAATCGTACGAATAATTGTTTTAACGATTATTTATTTTTTGTTGTCCAAAATTGGATTTTTAACTACAATCAAAGATACGAATATTTCTTCAATTTGGCCTGCATCAGGTTTTGCTTTAGCAATGATACTGATATACGGTTATTCGGTTTGGCCGATGGTTTTTTTTGGAGTTCTTTTTTCAAATTTTCCATTTTCCCACACTCAAAATATTGAATTTTTTAATTCTTTCTTAGGAGCAATATTTGTTTCAATAGGTAATACTTCCGAAACGCTTATTGGTGCATTTTTAATAAATAAATATATTGGCATTATAAATATTCAAAAAAACGCATCAAATATTATTAAATTTATTTTTATTGTTGTATTTGTTGCTCCTGTTTTTTGTAGTTTGGAAGGCTCTGCAGTATTATATTTTTACCAAAATAATAAAGAAATTCCTTTTAATTTGCTATTTTCTTCTTGGTGGATTTCCGATTCAATTTCTATGTTGATTTTTACCCCTTTAATTCTTTCTTTTTATAACAAAAGTATTTATAATAAAATTTTAAATATTAAAAGAAGAAGTGTAATAATATTTATGTTGTTATATTTTCTTCTTTTTGCAATTGTATTTTATGTAATAGGAAATTCTGTATCATTATTTAACTTGCCTACAAATCGTTTAGAATTTATTGTTATTCCAATAATAATTTTGTTTGCATATAAATATCCTTATGTCGGAATAAATATTTCAATTATTACAGTGGCATTAATATCTGTATATTTTACATCAAAAGGACAAGGAAATTTTATTTCCGAAAATTCAAAAGATTCCTTTATGCTTATGCAGTTTTTTGTTTTTGGGGTTAGCATTACAGGACTTATTTTTTCAAGTTCAATTAATGAGAAAAATGTATCATTAAAATCTTTGGAAGAATCTGAAAAACAATTTAAATTACTTTTTGAACATTCAGGCACGGCAAACGCATTTTTCGATAATAATTTTAATTTGATTTATATAAATTCAATTTCGCAAGATAATTTAGGTAAAAGAGCCTCAGAAATTATAGGAAAAAATGTAAACGAAGTTTTTCATCCAAAATATGCTGTTGAAATAGAAGAAAAAATGCAGCTTGTATTATTGTCAAAAAAACCGGTTCAATACGATTCAAAATATAAAATCAAAGGTCAAATAAGGTATTTTAAAGTAAAGTTTGTTCCTGTTTTTGATTCTTTTAATGAAATTAAAGGAATACAATTTATTGCGGGAGATATTACCGACCAAAAAAATATTGAAGAAGAATTGGTTAAAGCAAAAATCAAAGCTGAAGAAAGCAATAAACTAAAATCGGCATTTTTAAGTAATGTGTCTCACGAAATTAGAAACCCGATTCACAGTATCACAGGATTTTCTTCGCTCATTGCTAAAGAAAATGTTACTTATGAAAAGAGATTATATTATTCAGATATTATAAATAAAAGTGCAACCGGACTTTTGGATTTGGTAAATGACGTTTTGGATATTTCTAAAATTGAATCGGGTCAAATGCCTGTAAATATTACATTTTTTAATATCAAAGAACTAATTACCGAAGTTATAAATTTATATCAAGAACAAGCAAATAAAAAAGGAATTGATTTGATTTTTGATTCAGAAAACGAAGCTGTAGGAATAAATTCCGACAGGGCAAAAGTTTATCAAATTATAAGTAATTTAGTGAGCAACGCTATAAAATTTACTTTAGAAGGTTACGTAAAAGTAGATTTTGAATTTCGGCGTAATTTCCTGAAAATATTTGTAATAGATACAGGAATAGGAATTGATAAAGAAAATCACGAAAAAATATTTGAAAGATTCATTCAAGCAACAAATGACACATCAAAAAAAAATGGAGGAACAGGTTTAGGATTAGCTATTTGCAAAGGAAATACAGAACTGCTCGGCGGTAAAATATTTGTGGAAAGCAACAGTAAAAACGGCTCAAGATTTACACTTTCTTTGCCTGTTTAATGAAAATGTTGCAGTTCTCAGTCTTCAGTTATTTAATTTTATGATTATTGAAGACTGTGAACTGCAAACTGTGAACTGCCAAAAGCCAAAATATTATTTTTGAGTTTCAACAACACCTTTCAACGTTAATATTTTCACCGATAAATCTTGTCCGTTAAGTTTTCCGGGAATATTTGTTATTACAGTAATTGTTTTTGTTTGAGTTCCGCTTTTTCCGTTCGAATCAAAAATTACTTTAATATTACTTTCTTGTCCGGGTTTAATAACTTTATCTTGTGGCGAAATTGCTGTACATCCGCAACTTGCTTTAGTTTTTCTTATAATTAAATCGGTTTTACCGGTGTTTTTAAAATTAAAAGAATATTCAATTTTGTCGCCTTGTTTTATTGTGCCAAAATCATAAACCATATCATTTAAAAATTCTATTGCAGGCGGATTTTTTAATTGTTCTTCGGTAAATTTCTCTTTAATTACTGCACTTACAGTTATTTTGTTATTTGGATTGTAAACTCCGTTAACGCTCAAGAAAATTCTGTCGTAAACATAATCCCAATCATTTTTCAATGTAGCATTATATGTAATAAAAATTGTTCCTACATCGCCCGGTTTTAATGTTTGAGGTTTAATAACGGTTGTAATATACGGAGGAATATTTCTGTTTTTATCAAAAGTAACTTCAACATTTTTATCGCTTGTGTTAACAATTCCTATTTCCATAGTTTTTGTTTCGTTGCTAAAAATATCCGAAAAATGAACATTTGATGTATTTAATCTAATTTCATCCATCACATATCTGTATTTTTCTTCAATTGTAGGAAGTTTTTCAATAACTTCTCCCAAAATATGAATGATAACCGGACTGTTTTCGGCATTTGAAGTTATTGTAATTGATTTATTGAAAATTCCCGGACGTCCCAAAGGATTAAAAACTGCACTTACAAAACCTTTTCCTCCCGGAGCAACAGGATTTTTACTCCAATCCGGATTTGTGCATCCGCAAGAAGCACTCACATTATTTATAATTATTGGAGTTGAACCTGTGTTTGTAAACACAAATTTGTGTTCAACACTTCCGCCTTTTTCATCTATTTTCCCGTAATCAAAAGTTTCTTCATCAAAAACCATACTTGGATTAACGCTTTGTGCCATAATATTTTGTCCGAATAAAGACAAAAATATAATTGCCGTAATAAAAATAATTTTTTTCATCTGTTTTTTTTTAATTTTAAATTTTAAAGGTCAAATGGCAAATCCACAGATGTTTAGCTCACAATTTTCTGAAAAATTTCAAATAGAATCATCCATTTGAGGGCTTTGCTAAATTCATGGATTTTTCATTTTGTTTTATATTGAGATATATTAATTCATAAAAAATATTTAATATTTTGTCATTTATTAAAATTACTAATTGAAAAAATTTATTTATTTTTAAATTAGTAAAAGCAAATTTAAAAATATTTTCTTTTATTTTTATAGCTTTGTCAATTATATATAATTAAAATGTAAATACATTGAAAAAACGTAAAATATTACCAATTCTTATTTTAATTCTAATATTATTTGCATCTGAAAATAATTTGAAAGCACAGTTTTATAACGGTCATCAAATGACTTTCGGCAAAAACAGAGTTCAGTATTCTAATAATTTTTGGAGGTATCATCGTTACGACAGATACGATACATATTACACCAAAGATGCCGAAGAAATGGCTCTTACAGTTTCAGAAATTGCAACAAAAAAGATTGATGAAATTGAAACTTTTTTTGGATACGGACTTCAAAAAAGAATAATATTTTTATGCTATAAACGACTTTCCGATTTCAGGCAAAGTAATGTCGGATACGATTCGGGAAACGAAAATTCAAATATTGGAGGTGTTACACAAATTGTTGACAATAAAGTTTTTGTGTATTTTGAAGGCGACACAAAAAGCCTTGAAAAACAAATTACTTCCGGAATAACACAGCTAATTATCAACGATATGCTTTACAGTGGAAATTATCGTCAAAAACTAACTAATTCTACTTTAATTACTTTGCCCGAATGGTATCAATCCGGACTTGTAAGTTTTTTGTCGGAGGAATGGAGTTTTGATATCGAAAACAGAATAAAAGACGGATTTGACAGTAAAAAATTTAATAAAATAAATCATCTTACAGGCGAAGATGCAAAATTTGCCGGACATTCATTTTGGTATTTTATCGGCAAAACTTATGGTAAAGATGTTATTCCAAACATAATTTATTTAACAAGAATAAATAAAAATGCCGAAAGCGGATTTAATTTGGTTCTTGGAAATACTGTTAAAGAATTAACACCTTTGTGGAAAGATTATTATAAAAGTATTTTTACTCAAGAAAATCCAAAACAAGAACTTCCTTCAAAAGAATCGGAAGTTATAAAACCAAAAAAAACTGTATTAATTCAAAATGTAAAAATAAGTCCCGACAACAAATTTCTGGCTTTTGTGAAAAATGATATGGGAAAATATAAAGTTGTGATTTATAATAATGAAACAAAAAAGAAAAAAACAATTAGAACAAAAGGACATAAACTTGAACAAATTACAGATTATTCATTTCCTGTTATTGCTTGGCATTCGTCAAGTAAAATGTTAACTTTTTTTGTTGAAGAGCAAGGTCGTTTAACAATGTTTAAATATTTAACAGATGAAAAGAAATTACAACGAAATAACATAATGTTTTTCGATAAAATTTTGTCGGCAGATTATTCGCAAGACGGCTATAAACTTGCAATTTCAGGAGCAAAAGACGGTCAGTCAGATGTTTATATTTACAATCTTTCGGCTGCAAATTTCGATAGAATTACAAATGACAAAGCCGATGATTTAAACCCGATTTTTGCCGATAACAGTTCAAAAGTAATATTTTCGTCTAACAGAAAAACCGACCAAATTAATGATACAACAGCAAATTCTCCAACTTTTGATATTTTTTCGTGCGACATAGAAGCACCCGGAAAAAAACTTATAAGAATTACAAATACTCCATATATAAATGAATATCAACCTCAAGAATATCTTCAAAACACATATATTTTACTTACCGATAAAACCGGAATTTTAAATAAAGAATTAATAAAACACGACAGCACAATAAATTATATAGACACGGCAATTCATTACAGATATTACACAACAAGCAAATTATTAACAGACTACAACCGAAATATAAATGAATTTAATATAAATAAATTAACAAATTCGGTTTCGGAAATTATTTATAATAAAAATAAATTTCATTTGTTCTCGGGTAATTTTACCGAAAATTTATCGGCTCAAAAAATAAATTATTCACCGACGGAATTCCAAAAATCTTATTCTTACACGCTTCAATACAACGATAGCATTGAAAATCAAAAGAAAATTGCTGTGGCAAATCAAAAATTAATGCTCGACAGTTTAAGAGCAAATCCGCCAAAGGATATTATTCATCCCGACAGCACCGAAATAGATATAAATAATTATATTTTTGAAAAAGAAAAGCATAATGAATTTTACCAAATAAACCCAATTAAATCCGAAGCAGTAGCAAGCGATTCTACATCTTCAGAAATATTAAACCCTACATTTTATTATCTCACAAACTTTTACACAAATTATATTGTTCAGCAAGTTGATTTCGGATTTTTAAATAATTCATATCAATCGTTCACCGGAAGTGCATTTTATTTTAATCCCGGATTAAATATTTTTACAAAAATAGGAATTTATGATTTGTTTGAAGATTACCGAATTTCTGCAGGTTTTAGAATAGGAACAAATTTCGACAGCTACGAATATCTTTTCAGTTTGGAAAATCTTAAAAAAAGAATCGACAAACAATTTGTTTTTCACCGCCAAACATATTTGGATACATATTACGACAGTTACGGCTATCCATATAACGGAAAGATATTTACAAACGAATTTATGTATGTTTGGAAATATCCTTTTAATCAAATTGCATCTGCAAAAGCAACATTAAGTATTCGCCACGACAAAGGCGTTATTCTTGCCGACGATTACGGAACACTTTTGGCCGAAGACGGACATCAGTTTTTCTCGGGAGCAAAACTCGAATATATTTTCGATAACACACGCTCGCTCGGAACAAACATCACAGCCGGAACAAGATTCAAATTATTTGGAGAATATTACCAAGAAGTAGACCAAGGATACACAAATTTATTTGTTGTAGGAGCCGATTTTAGATATTATAAACCGATTTTTAGAAATTTGATTTTCGCATCACGCTTTGCAGCAAGTTCTTCGTTCGGAAAAAGTAAACTTATTTATTATTTGGGCGGAGTTGATAATTGGTACGTATTTTCGCCAGATAAAATGCAGTTTGATTACAGCGTAAATATCAATCCAAATGAAAATTATGTTTATCAGGCTGTTGCAACAAATATGCGTGGTTTTGTTCAAAATGCACGAAACGGAACAAACTTTTTTGTTATGAACAACGAAATTCGTTTTCCTATAATAAAATTTTTGGCAAACAGACCTTTGAACTCAGAATTTTTAAACAGTTTTCAGGTAATTGCTTTTGCCGATGCAGGAGCAGCTTGGTCGGGCTTAACACCGTTTGACGAAGCAAATGCGTATAATACCGAAACTGTAACAAATGGTCCGATTACAGTTATTATCGACAAAAACAGATGGCCTGTGATTTACGGTTACGGTTTTGGTGTGAGAAGTAAACTTTTCGGCTATTTTTTCCGACTCGATTGGGCTTGGGGAGTCGACAGCGACGTTGTTTTTCCCAAAATTTTCTATTTCTCCTTAAATTTAGATTTTTAAGAATGATAGAAATTTTTTATGAAAATATAAAATCAGAATATAAAATTTATGCTGCAAAAATATTTGATGATATAAATTTAGGTTTTATTGAGTTGGAAAATGATATTTCGGAAAATGAAAAAGACGAATATTTTAAAATATCCAACGAAAAAAGAAAAAAAGAATGGTTGAGCATAAGAATATTATTAAAACAAATTCTTGGAAAATACCAATCAATATTCTATTTTCCAAACGGAAAACCTTATTTAATAGCCGATTATAATATATCAATTTCACACACAACAGACGTTTTATCTATAATTTTGAGTAAATTTCAAAATCCCGGAATTGATATTGAAATTAGAAGAGAAAAGATATATAAATTGGCTCATAAATTTATGAAAGCCAATGAAATAGATTTTTTTTCAGGTGAAAATCGTTTTATGTTTATAATGCTTAATTGGTGTGCGAAAGAAACAGTTTTTAAAATGCAAACTCAAGGAAATATTGATTTTAAAAATGATATAGAAATTCCTGCTCAAATGATAGGAAATTCAGGCAAAATTGAAGCTTTTTTTAATAAAGAAAATAGCAGAAAAGAATATCAAATTAATTATAAATTTTTTAATTCGGAATTTATGAAAAATAAATATTTAATGACTTGGTGTGAAGGAAGTTAAAAAAAGCTTTTGGATTTTGGCTTTTGGCGGTTAGAAAAATAAGATAATGAATTAGGCTTTTAAGAAATAAATAAGAATATTATAA
>DZBS01000020.1:14889-39370 GCA_022729995.1 Draconibacterium orientale
AAATGTTTTTTGATAAAATATTAAATACAACAAAAAAACAAATTGCGGTTTTAATAGATCCCGACAAACAAAGTGATGAAGAGACAATTAAAATAGCAAAAATTGCTGAAGAAGCAAATGTAGATTTTTTTCTGGTTGGAGGAAGTCTTATGTCTGAAAAGCCCGGAAACACAATAAAATTGATAAAAAAAAACACCAAAAAACCTGTATATATTTTTCCGGGAAGTGTTTTTCAACTCTCCGATGAAGCCGACGGAATATTTCTTTTGTCGTTAATTTCGGGAAGAAATGCCGATTTTTTGATTGGAAACCAAGTAATTGCAGCACCGTTTTTGAAAAAAAGCAAATTGGAAATTATTCCGGTTGGATACATAATTGTTGAAACCGGAAAAATGACATCAGTTGAATACATGAGCAACACAAAACCAATACCTTACGACAAAAAAGATATAGCTTCTGCAACAGCAATTGCCGGCGAATTAATCGGTCAAAAGTTAATTTATCTCGAAGCCGGAAGCGGCGCTTTGAAAACAGTTTCGGAAGAAATGATAATGTCGGTAAAAGAAAATATTGAAATTCCGTTGATTGTGGGCGGAGGAATTAGAAATGAAGAAAATTTAAGAAAAGTGTGTTCTGCAGGTGCCGATATTGTTGTTGTAGGAACTGCTTTTGAAGAAGATAAAAGCTTAATTGAAAAATTCTGCAAAATAGTTCACTCATTTTGAACTAAATAAATTAAATTTGCGACAATAAAATATTAAATTGTAATTTCAGACAATGATAAATAACAAAATAATAATAACAATTAATGTTTTTACTTTACTGTTTCTGCTGTCTTTTAATACGTATTCACAGTTTATCAGACCAAAATACCTTGATAGTTTAAAAAATATCGCCAAAAAAACAGATAACGATATTGAACTAATAAAAAATTACACTTTAATTGCCAATTATTATTCCGAAACTAACAGAGATTCAGCCATTTTTTATGCCGATTTAGCTCAAATTCTTGCCGATAAATCTGAAAACGAATTACAAAAAGCAAGAGTTTTAAACTTAAAAGCCGATTTATATCGAAGACATAATGATTTTAAACAATCAATAAAACTCGACGAAAGAGCCTTGGAAATTGCTGTTCAACTGAACGACTCGTTTCTTATGAGCGAAATTTATAACGATTTGGGTGTTACATACAGAAGGCTTGACGATGAAGCCGAAGCAGTAAAATTTCATTTGCGGGCACTCGACATTGCACGTATTATTTCCGATTCAACTAATTTATCAAAAGCTTTAAACGGAATGGGAATAATATATTTTGGACAAGGACGATACGATGATGCCGAAAAACATTACAGAGAAGCTCTTATAATAGAAACCAAGAGGAAAAATCTATTGGGAATGGCTATAAATTACAACACAATAGCCGAAATATATCAACGAAAAGGTCTTTTTGAAAAATCATTGGAATATTATAATTTATCTATCGAAACAAATTCAAGAAATAATGATTCACTCGGTATAGCTATATGTTACAACGATTTAGGATATACATATTATTTAATGGAAAATTATTCAAAAGCATTTAGTTTTGCTTTTAAAGCATACAATTATTTCAAGAAATCAAAAAAAAATCGAGAGTTGGCAAACAGTCTTCTTAACTTGGGAAACATATATTTGGCCGATAAAAAATATGCAGGTGCAATAAAATATCTTAAAGATTGCGAAAAAATTGCTACCGATTATGAATTTAAAAGTGTTAAACATCAATGTTATTTATCATTGTCAGACACTTACGAAAAAATTGGTTATTTGTCGTTTTCATTGAAATATTACAAAATGGCTTATGAAGAATATGAAATTATAAATAAAGACCAAGAATTAAAAATTTCTGCTGAATTGGAAGCAAAATATCAAATAAAATCCATTAAAAACGAGAATGAACTTTTACTCGAAAAAGATAAAATTAAAGACTCTATAATACTTCGCCAACGAATTATATCTATTGTAGTATCTTTTTTGGTTGTATTACTCGTTGTCGGAATTTTTCTTATTTTTATGAGCAGAAAAATTAGCCGTGAGCAAAAATTAATTATAGAAAAAAAACATCTTGAGCTTTTGGAAAGAAACAGTGAAGTTATTTTGCAAAAAGAAAAAATTGATGAACAAAATGATGCTTTAAATATTCAAAAAAATGAACTTATTGCCGCAAATGCTTCGAAAGATTTATTTTTATCTATAATTGCACATGATTTACGAAATCCTTTCAACGCATTTTTAAGTCTTTCCGGAATTTTGCTCGATGAATATAAAACTCTCTCAGACGAAGAAAAAATTGAGATGATTGCGTTAATAAACGAATCGGCAGGCAATGCATACAGACTTTTGGAAAATCTTTTAAGTTGGGCAAAATCGCAAACCGGAGCTATTGAAACAAAACGAGAAGTTTTTAATCTTTCTTTTGCTACTGAAGAAGTTTTTGAAACCGAAAAAATTAAAATTATAAATAAAGATTTATCATTTTTTGTTGAAATAGACAGCAATATTGAAGTTTATGCCGATAAAAATATGATAATGACAGTGATAAGAAATTTGGTTTCAAATGCCATAAAATTCACTCCAAGAGGCGGATTAATTAAACTTATTGCAAACAGAAATGATTCTAATATTGAAATTAAAATTGTTGATAACGGAATTGGAATTAAAGAAGATAAATTAAAAACAATTTTTGATTTGGAAGCAGGTTACAAAAGAAAAGGAACCGAAAACGAAAAAGGCAGCGGTTTGGGACTAACTCTTTGTAAAGATTTTGTTGAAAAAAATAACGGAAAAATATCAGCAGAAAGCAAAGCAGGAGAAGGTTCTGTTTTTATTTTCACAGTTCCGTTTCCTCCCAAAAATATTTAACCCGAATAGCTTATTTTAAAAAATATCGGTTAAACTCAATAGAAATTCCCGCTGATAAATTTGGTTTTAATACCCAAACTTATCTAAACTTTTCTTAGAGTTTCTCCAGTCTTTATCAACTTTTACAAAAATTTCCAGAAATACTTTCTTTGCAAAAAAATCTTCAATATCTTTTCTTGCGTCGGTGCCGATTTTCTTTAGCATTTTTCCTTGATGACCAATAATTATTCCTTTTTGCGAATCTCTTTCAACATAAATAATTGTTTTTATATTGATAATATTTTCCAATTCTTTAAATTCTTCCACTTCAACTTCCACAGAATAAGGAACTTCCTTTTTGTAGTTCAATAATATTTTTTCTCTTATAATTTCCTGAACAAAAAATCTTTCGGTTTTATCGGAAAGTTGATCTTTTGGAAAATACGGCGGCGATTCCGGCGAAAGTTCGAGTATTCGTTTGAAAATATTGTCGACATTAAATTTTTCTAAAGCCGAAGTAGGAAAAATTTCGGCATTTGGCAATTCATTTGTCCAATATTCGTTTAGTTCTTCAAGTTTTTCTTGTGTTGAAAGGTCAATTTTGTTAATTATCAGAAGAACAGGAGTTTTAGTTTTTTTTATTTTATCAACAAATTCGCTGTTGTCTTCGGGCTTTTCATAAATATCTGTCAGATATACAATAATATCGGCATCTTTTAAAGCAGATTTTGCGTAACTGAGCATTGCTTCCTGAAGTTTGTAATTTGGTTTTAGAATTCCGGGCGTGTCGGAAAAAACCAATTGATAATCTTCTCCGTTCACAATTCCTTTAATTCTGTGTCGTGTGGTTTGAGCTTTTGAAGTAATTATTGATATTTTTTCGCCAACAAACGAATTCATAAGTGTTGATTTTCCTGTGTTTGGGTTTCCTATAATGTTTACAAAAGCGGCTTTATGAGTCATATTAAATTATTTGTTTTTTGGTAAATTTATTACTGAAGAATCAGCTTTTTTGTCGTTTTTAAAATAATCCTTAGTTCTGTATGATTTATCGGGAATTTGGATTTGATATTTTTGTTTTTTTGTATTTGTGATATATGTTTTTCTAAGCCAAGGATTAAAATTTTTAAGAGTTTTGTAACTAATATCAAATTTTTTGGCAAAAGCTGCAAAATCCGTTACTGCCGAATCTATTTCTATATTTTTTGTTTGAATAAAAGGATATAAATCTTTTTGGCGAAGCTTAAAACCATATTTTTCCGGATTTTCCATAATTAATTTTATTGCTGCAATTCGGTAAACATATCTTCCTGTTTCTTCGTTAAGCAACAAATCCCAATAATTTGTTTGCTTTTGAATATCAATTTGCTGATTTATATTTCCTTCTCCGTTATTATACGCAGCTGCAACAATTGCCCAGTTTTTATATTTTATGTGCATGTCGTTCAAATATTTACATGCAGCAACTGTTGATTTTTCAATATTATATCTTTCGTCAATTTCTTCGTTTATTTCCAAATTGTAGCTTTTCCCTGTTGTTTCCATAAATTGCCAAAAACCTTTTGCTCCGGAAGGCGAAACGGCATTTTTTAATCCGCTTTCTGTTATAGCTAAATATTTGAAATCGTTTGGGATTTTATATTTTTTTAGAATTGGTTCAATTATAGGAAAATATCTGTTTGCTCTTTTAAAATACAAAAACATTTCCGATTGCCAATATGCAGCCTTTAATATTTCATAATCTAATGATTCTCTCACATCAATTAAATCAAGCGGAATTAGTTCGTCGGCAAATGTAGCTTCTTCCGGAAGCGGAAACGCATAAATATTATAAGTACTGTCAATTTTTTGTGAATATTTTATGTCTTCAATATTTACTTTTTTCGAGAAAATAAATATATCGCTTGCCCCCCAAATTGCAAAAAATATGATAATTCCGGCTGTTATTCCTCCAAAAATGTTTTTTGCTATTATCTTTTTTTTCATTAGAATTTATTTTTTTTGATTTTATTTTGCCGAAGTAAATATTTATAAACCGACAAATATACTACAAATACTTGTTCTTTCATTGTAAAACAAAAACCTTGCAAATTTGTTTTGCAAGGTTTTTTGATTTTGATTTTTATTCTTTATAAAATTTTTGTATTTCATGCTGATATTTTTCTTTTACATATCTGCGTTTCAGCTTTAAAGTAGGAGAAAGTTCTCCAGTGTTTGTGCCCCAAGTATCGGCACAAACAAATATTTTTTTTATTTGCTCCGTTTTGCCGAGTTTTTCATTATGAAAATTTATTTCTTTCATAAATCTGTCTATAATTCTTTTCTTTTTCACAAGGTCTTCGTTATCTCTGTAGGCAATTTTCTTTCTTCTGCACCATTCGTGCAAAAATTCAAAATTTGGAGAAATAACGGCCGATGTAAATTTTTGATTTTCGCCGCAAATCATTATTTGGTCTATAAATAACGATTCTTTCATTACATTTTCAATTACCTGAGGTGCAACATATTTACCTGTTGAAAGTTTGAATATTTCTTTTTTTCTGTCGGTAATTTTCAAAAATTCTAAATCTTCTATTTTTCCAATATCTCCTGTGTGAAACCAGCCTTCGGAATCTATCGCTTCTGCTGTTTTTTCATCGTCTTTAAAATATCCGGGCATCAAATTCGGACCTTTAAAAAGTATTTCTCCGTCGTCGGCAATTTTTATTTCTTGTTCGGGTGCAAGTTTTTGTCCAACTGTTCCAAATTTTACAGCATTTGGGTGATTTATACAAATAACCGGAGCTGTTTCTGTTAATCCGTAGCCTTCAAAAATGTAAATTTCAGCTGCCGTAAAAACTTTTGCCAATCTTTCCTGCAAAGCTGCACCGCCCGAAATAATCATAAGAATATTTCCGCCGAGAGCTTCTCTCCATTTTGAAAAAATAATTTTATTGTATAATGATAATTTCATTTTATAAAAAATACTTTTTCCGGTGAGTTCAAAATTAAGTCCGGTTTCAACTGCGTTAAAAAACAACAATTTTTTTATTCCTTTTAATTCTTTTCCTTTTTCCAATATTTTATCGTAAACACGTTCGAGCAAGCGAGGAACTGTAACAAAAACAAAAGGTTTAACTTCTTTGATATTTTCGGCAACTTTTTCAATGCTTTCGGCATAATAAATACTTAAACCGATATATTGAAAAGTGTAATTTCCTATTCTTTCCAGAACGTGGCAAAGCGGAAGAAAACTAATTGCGGAGTTGTTAAAATCCAATGAAACAAGTTTATCAAGATAAATCATTTGATAAACAAAATTTTTGTGAGTAAGCATTACGCCTTTTGGCATTCCTGTTGTTCCGGAAGTATAAATTATTGTGTGTAAATCGTTTTCTGTTATTGAGTCGGAAATTGTTTTTAATTCGGAGCGAGAAATTTCGTTGTCATTTTCTTTTCCTAAATCAATAATTTCCTTCCAATTTTTTATTCCTTCCAATTTATCAAATGTGTAAATGTTTTGAATAGAAGGAATTGTGTCTGCAATAGGTTTTAATTTATTATATAGTTCTAAGTCGGAAACAATAAGAATTTTTGCTTCTGAATGTTTAAGAATGTGTTCATATTCGTCTTTGCTGATTGACGGATAAATTGGAACATGAATAACTCCAATCATGCTCATTCCTATATCTGCAAAATTCCATTCCGGTCGGTTGTTTGAAACTGTTGCAATTGTATCGCCTTTTTTTAAACCTTTTTTCAGAAGACCCAAACCAAACAAATTTGAGTTTTCGATATAATCTTTGGTTGAATATTTCACCCAATTACCTTTTTCTTTAGCAACAAAAACATCTGTTTTGTTTGAGAATTCGGTTCTATATCTTTCAAGCAAATCAAAAATACGTTTAATTTTCATGTGTTTATTTTTTTCTATAAATATAAATTATAAAACATAAAAATAAAAAAAATGATAAAGTAAATTTCGTTTGAGTTTATTTGTATTTTTGTAAAAAAATCAATTTTATTGAATTGATTTAAAATCGAATTTTTTTTGATAAATTTATTTTAATTTCAGCCGGTTATTTTGATATTTTTAAAAACAATTAAAACTAAACACATGACAAGATTCTACAATTTATTATTACTTTTTACTATTCTAATAATATTCGGTTCTTGTAAAAAGGAAGAAATCATTGTTCCTGCAACACCGCCTTTGGCTTCATTATATTTCGATTTTAATAATTTTGATTTATTTAATAGTCAAAAAGTCGATAATTTAGCTTATGCCGGCGAATTAATTTCGGGTTGGAAAGATGTGGTTGAAGATTCAATTTATTCTATAATCAGTTCGTTTGAAGAAGTTTTAAAAGCAGAACCGCAATATCAAGCAGCACAAACTTGGCTTTGGCAAAATTCTTCGGATTCAAACACTTACAAATTATTTGAAATTTCTGATGTTGATTCTTCTTATTGGAAATTATATTTTACAAAAACCGGTGAATTAAACAATTTTCTTATTCTCGACGGTAAATTTAACAGTGATTTAACGTCAGGAGATTGGATTTTGAAAAGAAAATCGAGTTTAAACATTAGCGAAAAATTCTACGGAATTTTCTGGGAAAAAGATTCTTTGCAGAAATCACAAATTAGATATACAAATCTTGTTCCCGGCAGTTCCGATAACGGAAAATTTATTTCTATTGCCGATTCTGTTGAAAATGATTATGATACATATATTGTTGTTTACGATAAAGCAAAAGATTCATATTCATATATTCAATTTAGCAAAATAACAAAAGCAGGCAGAATTAAAAGTTTTGAACATTTTGGCAACGAAGATTGGCAATATTGGAACGAAGACGGAACCGATATGTAAAAAAAAAATGCTTTTCGAGTATTTAATTTTGATTTTTTTTCGTTATCTTTATACTGCCAAAACATTAAAACTTTTATTATCATGAAAACAAATAAACTATACATTTTTATGATATTTCTATTCTTAGGAATCGGAATATTTTCGTGTAAAGATAATGAACCGGAAGCTCCGATTCTGCCGCCGCAGTCAGCTTTTGTAGCCGATTTCTCCGATTTTAATTCTTCAGGAAAAATTTTTGTAAAAGAAACTTTCGATAGTTGGGCTTTTTCTGCTGTAAATGTAACCGTTTGGAGCGTAATTGTAAACGTTGGTTTAGCTGTTCCTGTTGCTTCTTATGTTGAAGCAGTTAAAAATCACGATCCTCTTTATCAATCGGATAATACTTGGCTTTGGACTTATGATTTTAACGTAGGATTAGCAACATATACAGCAAAACTTTTTGGAACAATTGACGGTGAAAACGTAATTTGGGAAATGTATATTTCAAAAACCGGCGATTTTACCGATTTTCTTTGGTATAAAGGAACTTGTGATATAAATGCAACTCAAGGAACTTGGATTCTTTACAATAATCCGGACGATGCAACCGAATTGCTCGAAATTACTTGGAACAATAATACCGACGGAACCGGAAATATAAAATACATGAATGTTGTTCCCGGAGGTCCCGAAAATGGCGGATATATTGCCTACGGAAACGATTTGGAAGGCGATTTCAATGCTTGGTACGATATTTATAATAAAGGACTCGATAATCTTACCAAAATTGAATGGAACATTGAAACAAAAAACGGAAGAGTTAGCGATTTTGACCATTTTGCCGACGACGCTTGGCATTGCTGGAACGAAAGTTTATACGATTATGATTGTCCGCTTTAAAATAAATTGTTCTATTATTGAAATATAAACATAATTTTTAAAATGTCATTTTATATCGAATTTTATTTAAACAGATAAAAAATAATTTCGGTTAAAATGACATTTTATCTTATACTCCTTTTTCTCAAAAATAAATAATTTACAAAATTTATTCGTTTGTTTATTTTTTAATGAGCAATTTGGGTTAATTTAGTAAAATAATTTTTGAATAATATGACAAAAATAATTTTACCGATAATTTTCACTTTCATTTTTGCAAGTAATATTTTCTCACAAATATCTTCTTTCACAGTAAATTCATCAAATTCAGAGTTTTGTTTGGGCGATACGGTAATTTTTTCAAATAACTCAACATCGTATTCATATTGCCTTTGGAATTTTGGCGATTCTTATGAAACTTTTGTCGAAAATCCAAAGCACGTATTTCTTTTTTCAGGAAATTACAATATTAAATTAATTGTTTATAATGAGTTTGGAAATTCCGATACAACTTCGGCAGATATTATAATTAACGAAAATCCGCAGTTAAATTTAATTCCCGAAAATGATACAACTTTAATTATCGGAAATTCTTTGTTGATAACAGCTCAAGGAAATTTTGATAATATTTTATGGTCAACCCAAGAAACAAGCAATGAAATTACTGTTACAAATGCCGGACAATATTTTTGCAATGTTTCAAATATTGCAAATTCGTGTTCAAATTCCGATACAATAAATGTATATTTTGTCGAAAATCCCAATTTTATTGATGTTTCATCGTTAATTGTAAATAATATTTTAACACCGAATAACGACGGAATTAATGATTTTTTATTTATTAACGAAATTGAAAATTTTGAAAATCCCGTGGAATTATTCATTTATAATAAAACAGGAACTTTAATTTTTTCAGATTCAAATTACCAAAACAATTGGAACGGATTTTCAAATTCAGGAAATATTTTGCCGACGGGAACATATTATATTATTATCAAAATTAAAGACAAACAAGGAATTACCGGATTTGTAGATATTATCAGATAAGTATTTGAAATATGAAGTTTTTTTTTAAAATTATGTTGATATTTTTTTTAGCGACAAATTTTGCTTTTTCGCAAGATATTAATGTTGCCCAAAAAATTATTAACAAATCATTAATTTCGCCCGCTTATATTGGAAATTCAAACAATTCGGAACTTTTTGCCGGCTATTTGAAATCTTGGATAGGAGTTTCCGGCTCGCCTTCTGTTGCTTTCATAAATTTTAACTCGCCGATATTTGAAAAATATGCTGTCGGCATTAATATTTTCGATTCAAAAGAAGGAAATTTCAATAAATTTAAAACACAATTTTCGGGTTCAATAAAATTTAAACTCAACGAAAAGTCGAACTTGATTTTCGGTCTCGGTGTAAATTTACTTCATGTTTATTACGATTTTTCAAATGCAAAATCACAAGGAATAGATCCTGTTTTTTCAAATCTTAATTCGCTTAAAACGAATATTTTTGATGCAGATGCCGGAATTTTATACAGCAGAAATAAATTAAGTTTCGGCATTTCTTCAACATCAATTTTGCAAAGCGATGGAAAATTCATAGGAACACAAGGAAATTTTTCACAATTGAGAATTTACGGCTCAAGTTTTTCATATTTTTTTGATATTGGAAAAGATTTTTTTGTTGAACCTATAATTTTTTTGTCATTCGATGATAATCAAACCGAAAATAAATTCAATATCGAAAATTCCGTTTTAATTTCATTTAAGAATAAAATACATTTATCATTGTCGTTAAAGCAGTTAAGTAGTTTTTCTGTTGGTTTTGGAGGTGCAGTTTCCGATAATTTTCTTATAAATTATAACTTTGAAACTTCGTCGAAGGGTGTTTTGGGAATTTCTTCGGGCACGCACGAAATAAATTTGGGAATTTTAATAAACAGAAAGTCAGGCTTTTCGCGATATGATATTTTTCCGGTAACACGAAATCAGTTAATTGAAGAAAATTATGAAATTGAAATTCAAAATTTAAAAAAGGAAATAGAAAACCTTAAAACGCATTTCAATAAAACAATTTCTATTCAGAACGACAGAATTATTGAAGCAGAAAACCGAAAAAAATCAGAATCGAATTTAAAAAATGTTACAGAAAATGTTTGGGCCGATTCAATTGTTTATGAAAATATTAAATTTGCGGTGAATACAAATTTGCTTTTTGAAAGTTCGGAAAGCGAACTTAGAATTTTAGTTGTGAAAATGATTAAAAATCCGTCGCTGACAATTAAAATTTATTGCGATGTGAGAAATTCCGGTTCGCCAATATTTTTAAATAATTTAAAGCAAAAGCGTTCGCAATCAATAAAAAATTTATTAATTGAAAAAGGAATTAATGAAAGCAGAATAATTATTTGTCGCGGAATAGTTGACGAAAACGAAAATGTAAAAATCTTATTTTCAGAAAAAATATAAATTATGATAGATTTAATACAAAAAAATCTTGAAAAATCGGCAATAATATTAAAAAATGCCAAACATGCAACAGCATTTACCGGAGCCGGAATTTCCGTAGAAAGCGGAATACCACCATTTAGAGGCGATGGAGGAATTTGGGGAAAATATGACCCAAAAATTTTGGAACTTGGATATTTTTTGGAAAACCCCGAAGAATCATGGATTGTAATAAAAGAAATTTTTTACGAATTTTTTAATGTCGCAAAACCAAATTATGCACATTTAGGATTAGCCGATTTAGAGAAACGCGGAATTATTAAAGCCGTGATAACGCAAAATATTGATAATTTGCATCAAGAAGCAGGCTCAAAAAATGTAATTGAATTTCACGGAAATTCAAAAATATTGATTTGCACAAATTGCTCGCATAAAGAAAAAGTAGAGAATGTAAATTTAGAAAAACTTCCGCCAAAATGCCCCAAATGTAAATCGCTTATGAAACCCGATTTTATTTTTTTTGGAGAAGGAATTCCGCAAATTGCATATCAAAAATCAATTTTTGAAACAAAAAATGCCGATGTTTTTCTTTTAACCGGAACGTCGGGTTCTGTTGTTCCGGCTTCATATTTACCTTATGACGCTAAGAAAAACGGAGCAATAATTATAGAAATAAATCCCGAAAAATCTGCCTACACAAATGAAATAACCGACTATTTTCTTAAAGGAAAAGCTGCAGAAATAACAAAATTACTTATCGAAAAAATTAATTTATTATAGATAAAAATGGAAAAATATAAAATATATTCAGCCGGAAAATTTATAGAAACAAATCAAATATTAGATGTTAAAAATCCTTTTAATAAAGAAATTTTTGCCCAAACATATTTGGCCGGAGAAAAAGAATTTGAAGATTCGGTAAATGCTGCAATTGAAGCAAAACAGCTTATGAAAGAAATGCCATCATATAAAAAATATGAAATATTGCGATATGTTTCCGATGCTTTTTATAAAGAAAAGGAACGACTTGCAACAGTATTGTCAATGGAATCGGGCAAACCGATGCGTTATGCAATTGGCGAAATAGAGCGTTCGGCTCAAACAGTTTTAATTGCAGCCGAAGAATCCAAAAGAATTCCTAAAGAATATTTTTCGCTCGATTGGACAGCTGCCGGAAAAGGAAAAGAAGCATTGGTGAAACATTTTCCGGTTGGTTTGGTTGGAGCAATTGCGCCGTTTAATTTTCCTTTAAATTTGGCAATGCACAAAGTTGCTCCGGCAATTGCTGCCGGAAATACAGTAATTTTAAAACCCGCACGTTCAACACCGCTTTCGGTTTTGGAATTTGCAAAAATTATTGACCAAACCGATTTACCAAAAGGAGCTTTGTCTGTTTTACCTGCCGACAGAGTTGTGGGAAATAAAATTGTTACCGATACACGTTTTGATATGCTTAGTTTTACAGGTTCTCCGGAAGTTGGTTGGGAAATGAAACGAAATGCAGGCAAGAAAAAAATTGCTCTTGAACTTGGCGGAAATGCCGGAGTTATTGTTTCGGAAAAAGCAGATATCGAAAAAGCCGTAAGCAAATGTTTGGTAGGAGCGTATGCATATTCCGGACAAGTTTGCATTCATGTTCAACGAATTTATGTTCAAAAAGATATTTTCGATTTTTTTGTGAAGAAATTTATTGAAGGAACAAAATTATTAAAACAAGGAAATCCGCTTGATTCTTCAACCGAAATTTCAGTTATGATTGATGAGCAAAATGCCGTGAGAGTTGAGTCGTGGGTTAATGAAGCCGTTTCCGGCGGAGCGAAAGTTTTATTTGGAGGAAATCGTTACGGAAACTATTTTGAACCTACAATAATTACAAATACAAAACCCGAAATGAATGTTTGCTTTTCAGAAATTTTCGGTCCGGTTGTTACAATCGAAAAGTATGAAACACTTGAAAATGCAGTGAAAATGGTAAATGATTCGCAATACGGATTGCAAGCGGGAATTTTTTCCGACAGTAATAAAGAAATAAATTATGCTTTTGAAAATATTAATGTCGGCGGTGTAATTTCTAATGATATTCCCACATTCAGAGTAGATCACATGCCTTACGGTGGTGTAAAAAATTCCGGATTTGGACGAGAAGGAATAAAATATACAATTCAGGAAATGACAGAAGCACGTTTGCTTGTCAGAGATTTTTAGATTTTATTATTCTATTGGTTTGTATTTTACTTTTAAATACGCAAAAATTGAATTATAAATAATTAAAAAAATTATCGGAATTATTGCCGAGACAATAAAAATTGCCCAACCATAAACAAAAATAAAGCAAAAAATCCATAGAATCATTGAATAATAAACCGAAAAAATAAATGCTTTTAATCTGATTTGGTTGTAGTATTCTTTTTCTTGTTTTGATTTAGAAAAACTAAATAGTCCGAATGCTACAATAAAAAATATTGCAGAAATCTCGTCTGCAATATTAGTTTCGATAATTTCAAAATATCTTGAATCGAAATAAATTGATATAATTGCAAGAGTTCTAAATTGAAGGATTTCATTTTCACCGGTGAAAAAATAAATATATCCGAAAAAAAATGAGATTACCAAAAAACCTATTGAAAGATATTTTGCTTTATGCGGAAATAATGGAATATAATTTATTTTTCCCATAAAAATATTTCTTAGTAAAAAATATTAAAAATAACTGTTTTCTTTTTAAAATGATTATTTTTTTTTGATTATTTATCAATTAAATAAAAAAACGACTGCGTTGATATCGCAGTCGTTTTAATTTTATATTTAATCTGAAAAAATTAATCTTTAATAATTCTCCTGATAATTGTTCCGTTTTTTGTTTGAATATGAACAAAATATACACCGTGTGAATGTTTTGCAATATCAATGGTAATTCTTTCGGGCAATGACGCATAAGATTCAGAAAATTCAATTATTTGGATAATTTTTCCGGCCACACCCGAAACTTTTATTGTTTGAACGTCTTGAATTTCATTAAGTTCAATATAAAATATTCCTCTTGATGGATTTGGATAAATTTCTAAATTACTGTTTTCGATTTCGGATATATCTGATGCTTTTGTAATTACAATTTCAAAATTCTGAGAAACACTTGCGTCGGCTTTATCGGTTGCCGTAATTGTAATTTTAAAGGTTCCGTAATTATCGGGTGTTCCGCTAAAAATACCTTTGTCGAAACTTAACCAAACGGGAAGCGAATGTGTTCCTTGTTCAACAGCCGACAATTCAATTTCGTCGTCTTTATCAATATCGGCAAAAGCATTTTCTGAAATAGTAAAGTTAAAGAATTGATTTTGAATATATTCGTAATTAATTATTTGATTTGCAACAGTAGGTGCGTCATTTGTGTTTACAACTTCCAAATAATATGGTGTTGATGATGAAGCATTGTAACTGTCGGTTGCAATAATAAGTAATCCGTAAATTCCAACTTCGTTATTTCCGGGAGTTCCTGTAAATGAATTTGTTTCACTGTTGAATGATAACCAATTTGGCAATTCTTCGCCGGAAATTTGTTTAGCCGAATATTTTATAAAGTCGTTTTCGTCGTTGTCAACAAATAAGTTAGAAGGCACAATGTAATTGAATTGTTCGTCTTCGAGAGTAGTTTTGTTTTCTACTGATACAGAAGCAACAGGAGCTTTGTTTTCTACAAATTTTAGAACAAATCTGTCTTTTACTTCGCCGCTTGTGTGGTCAAATGTGTATGATGTAACAGATTTTAAATCAATTGTTTTGTTAAGATATTTGTCTTCCAAATACACTCTTTCGTTATCAAAACCGTTTAATTCTTTTAGTGAAATTGTGTATGTTCCGCTTGTCAAAACTTTTACGCCTAAATTAACAGTTGTATTTCCAATTTGTTCTTCGGGCAATCCGTTAATTGTAAGTCTTGTTTGACTTTTTGTTATTGAATAAAAATTAGGGATATTTGTTTTTTGAGCGAATAAGCAAAGAGCGTCATATCTTCCGTCCCAATCGTCGGTAGCGTTTTCGGTAAAGTAAATTATATTATTGTCAACATATCCGTTAGCAGAAATTTGTAATTTAACAATATTGTTTATTGTTGCTTTTTCTTTACTTGTTGATTTTAAATAAATTTCGGCACTATGTTTTCTGTGTGAATTATTTAAAGAAAATGCACCCGGATTACTCGAATTATTTGCTCTCACAAAGAATCCTTGCATTGGAGCAATTAAATTTGTCAAATTACCGCTTCCTCCGGAAATACCGTTTACATAACTTGAGTATTGGGTTCCGTTCCAAACGTAAATTCCTTCGTCAACATATTGTAAATCGTTCTTTATAAGATTCCAATCAATAGCAGAAGGATATGGATTTGCAACCAAATTCCAACCGTCATATAATTCCGGAATAGGAGTTCCTAAATTGTCGGCAATAATATCGTTTGCTGTATAATTAAGATTTGTAATGTTTTGATTTCCTGTATTTGGAGTTCCAATAAAAGTCTTTAATTGGTCAATGTCAGTATAAAAAGCATAAGCTCTTTTTGCCTCCATAGGAACGCTTGTAATTCTGTCATTATAAGCATATAACCAACCTGCAACCATATTTTTGTCATCAAAAGCACCGGCAGGTGCAGTAAGCGGATTTCCGTCTATATCCAAAGCTTCATTATATTTAAAGAAATTTGGATTGAAATTTCCGCTCGGGTGTGTTGTAAATAAAGCACTTGCTGCATTTCCTCCGCTAATTGGTGCAGAAACATAATGGAATGCTCCGCCTGTGAAATATCTTTCAAATTGATATGTTCCTGTTCCGGAAATGTTTCCGTTGTCAATAAAAGAAGCACTTGCACCGCTGTTAGCAGGTGATTTTAATGTTAAAGTTCCGTTGTTAACAAAATTTCCGGTGAGGGTTAATGAGTTTCCTGCATTAATAATAACAATAGCACTTGATTGAATTGTTAATTTACAAGCATTTGCTGTAGTCGAAATTAAAGGGAATCTTCCGCCGACAGGAGTTGTAGGAATTATTGAATTTGTTGTTGATGTCGGGACTTTGTTTAAAGTCCAGTTTCCAATGGTGTTCCAATCGGAAGAAATATCGCCTTCCCAAGTATTGTCGCTGATTAAGTTGGTTCCTAAAGTGAAATAATGATTTCCTAATAAAGAAACAGAAGTCGGATTTGTTGTAATAGTTCCCGAAGTTGCTGTTCCGCTTGCAGTATTTGTGCTGTGTGCAGCTTCCCAACGAGTGTTTGCCGAAATCCATTCTGCAATTCTCATTGCATCTCTTTCTGTTGCATCTGTTGAAGCACCGCTATTTTCGTCCCAACGCAATTTTATGTATGAATTAGCACCGGAAGGACCGTTAAGTTTCCAATATTCATTTTGACTTACATATTGAAGAGGAGTAAAGAAATTATCAGGATTATAACCGTCGTTATTCGGATTGTAATTAAAATACTGAGCAGTCCAAAAATCGGAAGCATTTGATTGTGTTGCAGAATTAATTTCAATATTACCGAATCTTCCTGCATTTCCGGTTGGGAATATAAAATTTCCTCCGGATTGAATATTTTTAGAAACTGCACCGTCAACATATTTGTTTACATCAGCTCCAATAACCACATTTTCAAGAGAACTGTTCAATTTAACCAAATTCACACCATTATTTAAAATTACGCCGGCAGAGAATGTAAGATTTTGATTTATTTCTATTGTTTTGTTTATAATTAATGTTGAAGGGTTGTTCATTAAGAAATAATTAAAAGCATTCGAGCCTGTAAAAGTGTTTGTTCCCGAAAGACTTTGAGTTGCATTACCGTTTGTTTCAAAAATAGCTGTAGTTCCCATTCCTGCATCAAATGAACCTGAATTGAATGTTATTTCTCCCATAACACTTATTTTTCTGTCGTGCTCGTTAACAACAAGTAATGTATTGTCAATACCTTCAATTTTAAAGAATCCTTGCAAAACAACATCCAAATTTGGGAATCTTCTTTCTCCTGTACCTGAGAATTTAATATTATTCACAATCGGAAGTTCGCTCATAACATCGTAATTGTCAATTCCTCCAAAGTTGAAAGTTCCAGAACCTGCTTTAATGAAATTGTCATAAACAGCAGCGGGTAAATCACCTCTTTCTATATATAATTCACCGGCTCCGTCAACAACACCAAGTCTGTGACCATAAGTAGTTCCAATATTAAGAACACCGTTAATAGTAGTTTTATAGTTGCTTAAATAATTTCCGGCAGAAATAATTGTATCTCCAATTTGAATAATTGCAATTGCACCGCGAGGTCCACCAACAGGAACAATTCCACCGGAAACAGGATATGTATCCCATTTTGTGTAGTCCGTCCAATTTCCTGTTGCAATACTAATGTAAACAGGAATTTCGTCAGGTATTGCACCTTTACATGTTCCTGCAGGATCTTCAACTCCGGCAGTGTAATCGCCGTTAATTCCGTAACTGTCGTTGTTTGCAAAAGTGAATCGTAATAAATTATTTGCTTCATCAAAACTTGTTGTGCTGTATTTATTCCAAGAAGTAGTTCCTGCCAAAAGTTTTGCAGTAATATAAGCATTTAAATCGTAAGGACTTGTAACAAGTGCATCTGCAGAATAATATTTCATTGTAGCTTCAGCATTGAAATTTGTTATATTTTCTGCTTCTAAAACCCAATGATATTGTAACACGTTTAATGAATCTACAATTTCATTACATGGTTCTACATCGTTAACAATTGTAGGGTGTTTTTCGTTTGCGGCTTTTATTCTTATACTTCCGGCATCTGTAGATGTAATATCAAATTCAACTGGAGTGTATTTTCCTTCAGAGCCTATCGGATAAACGAAATTTCCTGAATATCCTTCAGCAAATAATTTTTTAATTCCGTTGTCGGTGAATGAAATATTTGTTTGAACCATATTTGTTTCCGAATATGGATTTGCTTCAATAAAATTAGCATTTTCATTTAAAACCAGTAGGTTTCTTCCTATATTGAAAACTCCGTTATGTAGTTTTACCGCATTGTTAACAATAATTGCCGAGGCATCTGTAGGTATAAGTATTCCTTCGGGATTATTTAAAGTAATTTTTCCCCAAACACCTGTTGATGTCATTTCTTGTTGAGTTGTTCCAATGATTTTTATTCCGTCTCCCGTATTTCCCCAAACGTGTGTTCCAGAGTTAAAAAGATTTCCGTAAACAGAAATTTCATTTCCTTTATCGTCTAATGTTCCTGCCAATAAATGAAATTCATTTGTAATAGTTAAATTACTGTTTACATTAACAATATTGGTATTTGTTTTTTGGAAATTATAAAATTCTGTGATACCGGTAATTTCTTGTGTTAATGAGCCGCTGAAATAAGTTGTATTTCCTGCAGGTTTGTATAAGCCGTTATTTGTCCAATTTCCGTTAACTGTTAAGTTCCAACCGTCTGAATTTAATTCTGTTAAAGTAGCTATTGAAAGATTTTGGTCAACGGTAATTTCTTTATACCAGATTTTTACTTTAGGATTATTAGCAGATGAGTTATTTATAGAAATATTTTTCAGATTGATATTTGTGAATAATCCTATTGTTTGAGTTGTTCTTGTATCGGAGTTCCCAAATTGGATTTCAGAACCTGCTCCTAAAGAATAAGTTTGGGGTGAAAGATAAACAGAAGGAAATCTTGCATTATCTTGAGCATTTGCAATAATAATTTTTGCATTATCAATTTGATAAAAATTACTTCCGTTATTAAATATCTCAAAAACGCTTCTGTCGTTAGCGGGAATACTGTTGTCTGTTCCGATAATAACGGTTGAGTTACTGTGATCTTGATGAAAATTTAAAATTCCTTCTTCGGTATAAAGATTTCTTCTTATTTGAGAACCTACTTTTAAAGTTCCTTGCAAAATTTGAATTTCTGAATTTCCTGAAGATGTATATTCAATATAGTTATTATTTCCTTCATTTAAAAGCCATTGGCTTGAGTATCCGACAGATATTTTACCGTCGAGCCATATTCCGGTATTGTCGCCTGAAATTCTGAGAGTTGAATATTGTGCACTTAAAGAACTCACGGAAGGTATTTTAAAATTAGCTCCGCCGCTTGAAAGAGTAATGTCAATTCCTACACTTTGTAAGAACAAGTCTCCGCTTATTAGAGTGAGAGCTTTAGTCGTTCCCGAAGATAGTCCGTTTAAGGTAAAAGCATTATCAAAAGTGAATTTTTTCCCTTCCAATTTATTTATAACTATTCGATAAAATTGAGGAGTATTTCCTGTGGTAAAAGTGTATGTTTGATCAGTTTCACCCGTTAATTCTAAAACTGTATTGTTTCCTCCTGTATTATCTGAGAATAAATCAATTGTTCCTTGGTTTTGGACTAAACTTCCTCCTAATTGTAATTTGTGGACTAAATTTGAAGGTGTTGTATTTAAAACAGTTATTGAATTGTTTGCATCAGTATTTCTAATTTGTAAGTTTCCATAGATATTTATTAATTTATTGGGTCCGGAAGTTGGAAATTGAAGTTGACCTCCCAAATATCCTCCAATATATGTATCTTTATTAACCGTAATATTTCCATAAGTCTCGTTATCAATTAAAACTTTTGAATTTCCGTCAATAGTAAAATTTCTTTTGATTAAAATGTCATCTTTGAAACTGATAATTCTATTTCCTAAAGTACCGCCTCCTGCTTCAATTCTAAGATTAGGATATACTTTAATATTTGAAGTAACATTCACTTGACCGTCTGCCTGAATGTGAAATGCAAATGTATTGTCTATACCTTCAAGAAAGTCGCCCAAATCTCCATTTACAGTAGGTATATTTCCCGGAGTAACATATAATCTAATATCGCCTCTACCCGTTACTTTCGTTAAATTTTGAGTATTCCCGGCATTTATATATAATCTGGGATTCCATGTAGTTCCGTCTCCGGAAAAAATTACTTGTGCTATAGTGGTGTTGTTAGTATTCATTATTACCCAGTGATATTGATTAGTACCCGTAGCATAACCGATATCAACTATATCATAAGTATTAGGCAAAGAGCCTGCTTCTACACCGTCGTGTCCGGTTAGAGACCAAGTGGAAAGATCTGACCAATTTTTAAAACCTTGATTGCCTCGACTGTAATAGATAGTAGGTTTATTAAAGTCAGACTTATTCCCAACAGTGTAATCTCCTGTTAGTAATACATCATAAGGAAAATTAATATCATGGTCCGATACAGCACTGTTAAATTCATCCCATTCGTATGTTACGTCATATAGATGAGCACCTTTGTTTAAGCTTGCCGAAATTGTTCCCGGGTAAGTAAAAGTGTATTTTATATTGGTATTAGAAATTGTAGGAAATCCTGATTTTTTAACAACCCAATAATATGGAATTGTTTTTGAAGGATTTGTAACTGCAGGATGTGATGTGTTTACAGGAATTATTGTGTATTTTCCAGCATCATTTAATGTTGCTGATTGAATTACTTGTGCAGGAGTATATTGTCCGGTTGTTCCAACCGGGAAGAGAGTTGAAGCATCGGCAACTCCCAAAGCCAAATCAATATATCTTGTAAGACCTCCGTCGGAGGCATTACCTGCTGTTTTAAACATAAGAGTAGAACTATATGTTCCTGTTGTAGAAGTTGAACCTGCAACATCAAGGTTGTAGATGTCCAAGTCCATAATTCCGGAGGAAAGAATGAAATTAGTAACATTAATATCCGAAAGAAGTTTTGCTCCGGTTGAGTTATTTAATTGAAAGTTTCCAAAATCCTGTTCGGAGCCGTATGCACCTTTTATTGTTTGTAACGCAGTGCCGTTAAGAACAATTTTACCGTTGGGAGTATCGGTTTCAAAAATTCTGCCGTCAAGAATTTCAATATTTCCTTTTGCATGTATATCCCAACGATTATAATCAAATTCTCCGCGATTGATATTGAAATTACCTAAAATTTCTATTGGTTGTAATGTTGCAGTTCTTCCTGTGCTTGATACAATTACTCCGTGAAATAAGGTTGTTGTATATCTTTGGTCTTTGTAAATGTTAATATTATTGAATTTTAATTCTCCTGCGTTTGTTGTATTACGAACATATATTGTAGAACTTAGATTTCCGGTGAAATAAGTTGTATTTGTTCTTGCAGAATATTGACCTCCGTCTTGTAAATCGAAATTTCTTCCGACATATAAGTTGTAGTTTGTAGCATCTAAATCGTCTTGAGCATCAAGTAAACAATTTGCATTTATTTTCAAATCATTTAAAACTTTCATGTCTTTTGTTAAACGAACAAGTGAAGTCCCGGTGCCTGAAAGTCTTTTTATTTCTAAATCCCAGACCGGAGCTGTAGAACCGAATTCAAAATCATTTCCGCTTGCAATGTTTATTGTAACTTTTCCGCCTGTAACATTATAATTTCCTTCTTCGCTGTTTACGAAGAATCCGTTCGTATTTGTTCCTCCTATATCTTCGAGTAAAATTTCTCCGCCGGACATTATAAAAACACCTGTTGTTCCTTCAAGGTCAAATGCAGGATATCCTGTGGTAATTTCACCGGGTTCTGTTTCATTTCCTCTTACTGTCATTATTCCTCCCGATTGTATATATGAGCATACACCGGATCCGCCGTAAGCAGTTCTAAGTTGTGCAACGTTAATGTTTCCTCCTTCAACTTTAAGTTGTGCATAAGCATCTGACCAAAAAATAAATCCGGCACTGTTTCTTGTGCCGAAAAATCCGTTTGTAATTTTAAATTCACCGTAAAGCGACATAGCTTGATTGCTTTCACCTGTGTTTACGCCGTCGGCTTGATATGTGTCTGTTGCAGTGTAGCCGGTAATTTGACTCAAATTGCTTGCAGTTGAATAAACAGTTACGTTTAAACCGTAAATCCAAAATCTTGAATTTTTTCCAACACCGTAATCACCATTACCGCCTTCGTCGCCTCCTTCACTGAGCGAAGGAATAAGTATGCTTCCGTTTAATTTTAATGTTCCGTTTTTAATGAAAAGAGCTTTTCTTATTTGAGGATTTTCTGTTGTAAATCCGGTTGGTGTATTTCTTCCTACGCTGTTTGCACCGAATAGTGCGAAATTTGATACCGAATTTGAAATAATTTCGAGTATATAAGTTTTATCTGTTCCTTTATCAATTAATAAATTATAAAGAATAGTAGAATTATTTACAGTAAAAGTATTATTCGAAGTATTTGTAAAAGTTAAAGTAACTGCACCGTTTGTAGGGAATGAATTATAGTCGGGAGCATTTAAGTTTGTAAGTTTTACAATTCCGTTGTTTGTAAAATCACCGCCAACATTAAATTGATGGAAAATGCTGTGATATAATTTTCCGTTATCAACAGGCATTGTTCCGCCTATTTGGTAAGGATTTCTTGTATCTCCGAGTCCTGTAATAATTTTTCCGTTAGCTTCAACCAAAACATTTTTATTAACATTCAGATTAAGAATAGTTGTGTTAACATCGTTGTTAATTCTAAATTGTCCGTTTATAACCGTTAGACTTCCGTTTAAAGTATAATCATTTAGAAGTGTAATAGTGTCGGTTGTATTTTGAAGAATAACTTCAACATCAAAAAAAGTTCTTGCTGTGTTTAAATCGTAATTTCCTCCTTCGTATACTACGGTTCCTTCTCCTTGTCCTTCGGAAATAAAATCTGTGGCATCGCCCGTCGGAAAATTGTCTCCTTTTAGTAGAATTCTTCCCGAGCCTTTTATTAAACCAAAATTATGACCGGTTGTTGTGTTAATATCCAAACGACCGTTTACAGTTAATGATGCATTCGTTTTATTATCTGCAGTTGGAGAAGCCGGATTGATTGTTACTGTTTTCCCGTTAATGATAAAAACTTTATCTGCAATTGAAGTCGGTGAATTTGTTGGTGTTAATTGGTCAGGATTAACGGGTAAAGAGCCTGACGGATCAAGAGTCCAGGTTTCCCAATTGTCCCATTCTCCTGTAATAAGTGAATACCAAGTTCTTCCAGTCACACCGCTTAAAGGGCTGTTTGTTGTATTTTCTGTTCCTAAAGTATAATATCCGCTTTGTAATTCAGAGTTGTCGATATTAAAATAAACTTTGTCGCCGTCAATTACTCCGTCGGCATTTTGAATTTTTGTGAAATCGCCGGTTGTTCCGCTTCTGAAAAGCAAGGTGTAATTAGTAAATTCAGAAGGATATCTTTGACTTCCTGTTAAGTCGCTAAAGTCAAAGGAAATTTGTGCTTCTGGAGTGTTTATTTTCTCAATATACCAGGTTCTTCCCAAAGCTTCTTGTGAACCTGATGCTGTTATTTCAATATTTGACCTATAAGGAGAATTAGCAATAGTGTCATGTGAAGTGAAAATGTAATCGCCAATATTTAGTCCGGATGTGGCAGTTAAATACATACCTCCGGAAGATGAAACCGAGTGCTCTCCGTTTGCTTCTTCTCCAATACCTGCAATATCGGCTTGATATGCTACTAAAGGTGAATATAAATCGTTATAAATAGTAATTCCGTATTTTATTTCAAGATATTGATTAACAATTTGAAGTTGAGCATCATTAAGTGCTTTGCTGAAAATTATAATTTCTGCTGCATCAACATCGTTATATGAAGTTCCATATCTCCCGATTGCAGCACCGTTCCAACTTGAGAGTTTTGAAGAGTTCGATCTGCTTCCAAGAAAGAAATTATTTTGATAATTTCTTCTTTGTGCGGTTGCATCTCCTGATGATAATAAGGTTGTAAATATTCCGAATTCGTTGGCATCTGTTCCGGATGAATAGGTTTCTGTATTCGGAACCATTGCGGTTTGTAAATCATTTCCGTATTGATGGGCACGAAATTCGGTTGCATTATACCAATATAAGTGTAGATTTTGGTTTGTTGACATGGTTGTTCCTCCCATGAAAACTTTCATTGTACTGTTAGTTCTTCTTTTTCCCACAAAAATAACAGTGTAATCTGAATTTGCTATCAGGTTTCCGTCAAATGGCATATAATCTTCATAACCCGCTCCACCTGTTGGAATAAATTGAATTGCAGGGAGACCGTTAATTTGTCCGGTTTTAAATATCGGTTGTTGATTAACGTTTACTTGTGTAGCTTCATTACTGTTTCCTGAAATATCTGTCCAAGTTGTCACCGGATTTCCGTCGGATAAACTAAGCGAATTGGCACTAAACCAAATTACATTAGCCGGTTGTCCGTTAGTTCCGATTGAATTACCAACTCCACCGGGACCTGTTTGTGAAAATGTGTTTATTGAAAAAAATAGCAAAAGCGACGAGAAAGTAATTTTAAAAGTATTCATAAACTTATATTTAATAGTGGTTGTATAATTCAAAAAAATAATAATTAAGATGTTTTAGTCTCTTATACTGAAAAACTAAAATTTTGTTTCGCAATTTTGACGAAATGGTAGTT
>DZBS01000099.1 GCA_022729995.1 Draconibacterium orientale
CCCAAATACAGAACAATTTCCGCTTGGGGTTATGTTGCGATGGGTTTGGTTGTAATAGTTGCCGTGAAACCTTTGATTGCAAGTATGCCGCTTTGGGGTTTAATTTGGATGGCAATTGGCGGAGTTGCATACATTATCGGAGTTTTATTTTACCTTAGCGAAAGAATTCCTTTCGGACACGGAATTTTTCATTTATTTGTTATTGCCGGAAGTTTTGCGCATTTTTGGGCAATTTATCATTATGTTTTAGCAAATAACGTTTTGGTTGGAGTTGCTAAAGAATCATCAAAAAGTATTTTATCATTTTTATAATTTATAATGAATCAAGCAGAAAATTTTAGAAAAACAGTTAGAAATAAGTTTAAGTTTAAGATGTTTATGTTGAAGGAATTGCCTTCGGCTTTTTTTTCGGGAATAACAGTTACGGAAATTACAGAAGAAAAAGCTGTTGTTACAATTCCGTTTAAATTTCTTACAAAAAATCCTTTTAAATCTATGTATTTTGCATCGCAAGCAATGGCTGCCGAATTATCTACAGGAGTTCTGGCTTTGTCGCAAATTCATAAAAGAAAACCGTCGGTTTCAATGTTGGTTTTTGATATGGATGCACATTTTTCCAAAAAAGCTACAACAATTATTGCATTCACTTGCAACGAAGGATTGAAAATTAAACAAGCTGTTGAAGAAACAATGAGAACAGGTGAAGGCGTTACTGTTATTGCAAAATCGCAAGGAATTGATAAATTCGGTGATGTTGTTTCGGAATTTAATTTCACTTGGACTTTTAAAGCGAAAATATAGTATTAAGTATTTAGATAATAGATGTTTAATTATAATTATATTTCTTTAAAATTTATCAAATAATCAGGAATTTAATTCTTAAAAAAAAATAAAAAAGCTCATTATTTTCTTTTTGAAATCTAATGAGCTTTTTTCTAAATTCTAAATACTTAATACTGACTACTAAATACTATTCTACAAAATATCTTTATCGCTAAAATATCTCATAAACTGCATTCTTTCGTATAAGTGAACTTCTTTTAGATTTTTATTACTCATTTCTCCTTTAAAATCGGAAATTTTCGAGTAATTATATCTTTTCATAAATTCCTCTAAATCTTTTATCATTTCAGGAATTATTTCTGCTCCGTTTTTATAAATTGTAGAAACAATTTGAACAGCATCGGCTCCGGCAAGTATTTGTTTTATAACTCCTTCGCCGTCATGAATGCCTGTTGAGGCTGCCAAACTGCACGATACATTATTTGAAGAAATTGCAACCCAACGAAGTGATTTTGAAATATCTTCCGGACTGCTGAAAACCGGTCCCGACACAATTTTTCTTTTTTCGATATCAATATCGGGACTGAAGAATTTGTTGAAAAGAACTAAACCTTTAATTTTTGTTTCCGAAATTATTTTAATAAAATTTGTTAAATCGGTAAAATGTGAACTCAATTTTAATGTAACAGGAATAGAAACTTTTTGAGTTATTTTGTCAATAATTTCAAAATACATATTTTCAATATCGTCAGATGTTTTTGTGATATCCGAAGCTGTAATAAAAATATTTAGCTCAATTGCATCGGCTCCGGCTTCTTCAATTTTCTTAGCAAAATAAGTCCATTCGTGAGACGAAACACAGTTTATACTTGCAATAACCGGAATAGAAACTGCCGCTTTTGCTTCTGTTATCAGTTTTAAATATTTATTGATATTATCCGATTTTATTTTGTAATCGAAATAATCCAAATATTCCATTTCATAATATGATGCTCCTGCGCTTTCCAGAACTTTTTCATATTCGTTCGTAATTTCTTCTTCAAAAATCGATTTTAGAACAATAGCTCCTGCTCCGTTTTCTGCTATTTTTTTAATGCTTTCAACAGTTCCTGTAAGTCCGGAACTTCCGGCAATAATAGGATTTTTTAATTTTAAACCTGCGTATATAGTTGATAAATCTGCCATATATTATTTTTTTTTGATTATAATTTTTACAAATATAGGTTTTTGAGGCTTTATTTAAAAATATTTATAATTTTTTTAAACTGTTTAAAAGTTTGTAGCCTATTAATGCATCGTTTTCGGTTCCGGGTTTTCGATAATAAACAAAAATTTGATAATCATTTTCGGTTTCGTAATGATTTCCTTCAAAATATGCAAAATTAACACGTGAATTTTCACTTTCGGCAAAAACATACATATAATTATAAAATCCTTGTTTAAGTTTCAATCTTAATTCATAAGCACTTGTATTGTAATTATATGAAAGTTTATACTTGTCGGAAATTTTATAATCGGTAAAATCTCCGTAAAGATAGATGTTTCCGTTTGTGATAATATTGTCGGAAAGCATTGTAAAATCTACCAAAACATATTCCGATTCGAGTGCATCATTTTCTGTATCGTCGGAAGTATTTACAAACGCGCCGTTAATGTCTTGTGCTTGCGAATATGCTCTGAATCCTTCGGGTTTTTCGTGAACAAGTTCAAAAATATAATACGGGTCGGCATAATTTATTTTTGCAACTCTGTCGCTTGTATATTTGTAATTTTTAGCATTAAAATATCTGTATTCGTTTCCGGCTTTAAAAAATATCTTTTTAGGATTATAAAATTTATAAATATTTCCCGAAATATAATCGGGTTGAATATTAGAAATTATTTTATCGGGATTTCCGTTTTGCATTATTGAAACTTTCAATCCGTCTGTTATTGTTGAAATTACATTAAAATTATCTGTAAGGTCGAAAGAAATTTCTTGCGAAAAATCCATTTCCGAAACTTGAGTTGAGCGTTTTACTTCTCCAGAAATGTTAATTTTATTGTCTGTTATGTAAAATCTTCTTGTTAATATCGGTTTTGAAATATCATAATTTTCATAAACAATAATTATGTAATTGCCCGAAAGCAAAGGCTGTGTGCTTTCTTCCGGAAAAATAAGATTGTAGTGAACATAGCTTGTTTGTGTGTTAAAAGAAGGTTCGTAATTTCTAATTTCACCTTCCGGAAATCCGCTTAGATATTCGGATTTTGAAAGATTTGATTCGCCCCAATCGGAATTACAATAAATCAATGTGTAATTCAATGATTTGGAATTTAAATTCAAATCGTCGAAATCCAATTCAAGTTTTTCGTCAGAATTTAAGCTGATAATCGGATAACCGTAAATAATTTTTTCGGGTTTAAGAGTTACCGATTGAATGTCGGAACTGTATATTTTATTTCCGTAAAAAATTTCTGTTTGAGAAAATGAATCAGAAATAAATAATATTGATAAAATTATATTTAGTATTGATGTCTTGATTTTCATATAGTTTTATATATTTTTATTTGAATAAAATTAACAATTTAATTGAAAATAATATTCTATAAACAATTTTTTTATAATAAATATTTGCTTAACTGTTAAAAATATCATAATTTGGAAAACGAAATCAAATAAATTTTATAGTATGGAAGGATTTGCATGTATCGAAAAAATTGAATCATTAGCATTATTTGAGCTTAACGGAAAGAAATTTCAAGAGTTAGTTTTGCAAGACATAAAACCGTTTCCCGGATATTATTCCGAAACGCCGGGCTCAGTTCATGAACATATTCCAAATTACGCATTTATTGCACTTAAACACGGCGAAGGTTGTTACGAAGATTTGGTTTTAAGAGCACAATATTTAATAAAAGCGAATGTTGATTATGAATTTGAAATTAGTTACGGAAGAATTACTGTTCAACAGAAACATCAACCGTGTGTCAGAGTAAAAATTGAAGATTTGAATCATCTTCCGGATTTAATTGACCGATTAAGAAACTTTGGAATTGATATGGAAAAATCCTACGATTTGAAACCATTCGATAGTCATATTAAAATTCGTAAATTCGTTGATTTAGAAGAATTTGTTGGTGAAATTTATATTGATAAAGAAAATACTTCGAGCGATTTTTATTATGTAAAAATTCCCAAAAAACTTGAATGGAAAGAATTTGTTAAACTAATAATTTCCGTCAGAGGAACAGGTAAATTTAATAATTTTGATGCGGCAATGCTTTCATTATACAGAAAAAAAGAAATAATTGAATTTGTAAGATTATATACAAAATCTTTTTCTAAAACAGATTTAAAAGATTTTTATGATACAATAAACAGAATGATAAAACATCTTTAGTCCGATTATTTTTTTTAATGTCATTTCAATTTAAGTAATTTTATTTGTAAAACTATTTACAACCAAATTTATATTTACATTGAAATGACAATTTTTTTTTGGAAACATGTATATTTTCTAATCTTTTCAATATCAAAAATAAAATATTTACCACACTTTTTTTTACTTAATTTGAATAAAAATGCCGATTGTTAGTAAATTTTTTACATTACCGACTAATTAATTATACAAATTTTATATTTTAGCATTTTGTAAATCACTTTATTTTAAAACATTAAAAAAACCAAAATTTTTATTTTGAAAATTAACCCCCAAACACATGAAAGCTAAATTTTTAATTATAGTTACTGCATTAACAGTTTTATTATCAGCGTTTTCAATACTTATGCCGATTAACTCGATTCCGGATTTCGGAAAATTGGATCAGAAGAAATGGTATAAAACACTGTTTACAAAAAGTGAAATTAAAAAACTCGATAAAGCGGAAAAAACTTTTCTTTCGGGCGAAAGTAATTTAATAAAAGGCGAAGATTATTTTAAACAAGCCGATGTTTTTACAAAAAGAGCCGAAAATGCAACAACCGTAAGTCAACAAAATGATGCCTATAAAAATGCCGCTAAATTAGAAGAAAAAGCTGTAGGCTTCGCACTTAAAGGATTTGCAAGTCATTTAGAAGCAAATATTATTAGACATGATATTTTCAAATCAAAATTAAACAGCGCTCGTTTCGACACAAGTTTATACCATGTTGTTGCTCAAAGATATTTCGATGAAGCCGAAAAACAATTCAAACAAGCCGATATTATGTATAAAAATGCTCAAAACTTTGAGCGAAAACAAAAATATACTTTTGTTAAAGAATCAATAGAACTTCAAAATTCTTCTATTAAGAAATTAGAATTTGCAATTTGTTTGTATATGAAAGATTCCGAAATTGATATGACGGAATTCAAACCAAAGAAAATTGTCGATAATGTTGTTGACAGCAATAAAATTAGCCAAAAAGATACAAGCAAAAATAATTCAAATTTACCCGAAGATTTGGTAAATAATAAAACAAACGATTATAATCCGGCCGACGATAAAAATGTTTATAAATCGAAACTTGAATTTATTATTTCAAAATTAACATTGATAAACGAAGACAATTCTAATCTTGCTTCTATTATTAATTCAAACGAAGAAGCAAATAACATAATGAAATCGGTTGAAAAAGATTATGTTGTAATCGACAGTATTACAGCTGCATCGCAAAAAGAAAGCGATAAAATCAAAAGCGAAATGATTTACCAACAAGCTACAGAACTCGAAAAAAATACATTTTTCAAGATGATAAAAGCTTCAAATTTATATATCAAATCCAACGATATAAAATACAATTTTTATAAAAAACATTTAGCAAACTACGGAAAAACAGAAACTTCCGAAATTATTAAAAGTTTTAATAAATACGTAAGCAGCGCCGATTCTATTTATTCATATTCGCAAAGCACAGTTGCAAATGCAAATTTACAATTTTATAAATCTGAAGAATATTTACAATTAATGGACGCAATTCAAGCTCAACTTGCTTCAATTCAACAACAAGAAAATGCTTTTTGTTCGGTATTCGATTGGAATATTGTAGAATTACCTGCTTCGATTGATCATAAATACAGTAAAGATTTTGTTGTTAAAAATGATTCATCAAGGAACGACGAAAATATTGATCCTAAAGTAATTCAAAAACAAAAATATGAATATAATTATGCCGGTTCTTTTGAATACAGCAACGAAAATCCAAAACCCGATACTTTGAAAATTGAAAAAGGTATTGTATTTAAAATTCAAGTTGGAGTTTTCAAAGATTTACTTTCGCTAAAAGATTTTGGAAAATATTCGCCAATCAGTTTTGATACTTATGTGAATAATCCTTACAAACGTTTTATGCTCGGTAAATATAAATCTTCCGAAGCAGCAGAAATTGCTCTTAAAGAAATTACCGAAAAAAGATACAAAGACGCTTTTATTATCGCATACATCGACGGAAAAAGAACTCTTTATTCAAAAGCAAAAAACTTAATTGTTGCCGACGATAAATATAAAAACGATTCAAAAAACGAAATTAATAATATCAATTCAAAAAATAATTCCCAAACAAACGAAAAAACCGACGTATTTAAAAATATAAATTACGGAACCGGAAAATACGATTTTGCTCAAGGAAAAGACGTTTCAAATTTTAAAGGTTTAGTTTACGGCGTTCAGTTGGGAATGTATCAATTACCAAAAACAAACGAAGAACTTAAAATGACAACTCCTTTGATGCAAGAAAATACAAAAGCAGGAATGAAATTCATAAACGGTCCTTTTTATTCTTATATTGAAGCAGTTAATAAAAATAACGAATTAATTTCAAAAGGATTTGATAAATCTTTTGTTACTTCATATTTCGACGGAAAACATATTTCGCTCACACAAGCAAAATCTGTTGAAGCATCCGGTAAAAAAGAAAAAATTGAAACCGTGAAAAAAGATTCTTTATTTTTCTCTGTTCAAATTGGAGCATATTCAACAAAATTGTCGGAAAATGATGAAAAACAATTTAAAACAATTTCGGAAAAATACACTATTTCGGCAATTGCCGACCAAAACGGTTTGGTAATTTACACCGTTGGAAAATACAAAACTTATGAAGAAACTTTATTAGTTAAAAACGAAATTAAAAAACTTGGTACAACCGACGGATTTGTTGTTGCTTTCCTAAACAATAAAAAAATTACTGTTCAAGAAGCAATAAAAATATCTAAAACCAAGAATTAATTTATAATTATAAAGAAATGAAAGAAAGCATAAAAGATAGTCAGCAAAATGTTGAAGAAATACTTTCGGATTCCGGAAACAGCAACTTTTTAATTTTGCACAACGACGATTATCACACATTTGATGAAGTAATCGACGCACTTATTGATATTTGCGAACATGAAGCCGAACAAGCAGTTCAGTGCACATATCTTGTTCATTACAAAGGAAAAGCAGATGTGAAAAAAGGCGGTTATAACACTTTAAAACCTATGAAAACAAAACTTGTTGAACGTGGACTTAAAGCAACAATTGAATAAAAATAAACTATTTACTAACCTGTAGAATTTATTTATGAGTATTAAAAATAAAATAAAATCCGGCAAAGAAATGCTCAATTTTTTTTCGGAAAAAAATAAGTTTTACAGGTTGGCAAACAGAATTGCGAGAAATGAAAATACTCATATTTCAAAAGATGAGATTAACGAAATTTTTGATGAACCCGACACGAAACTAAATTTTATTAGCACAATAACCGAAGCGGATAAAGCAAATGCTCACATAACACACGAGCAAGCAGTTAATATCATAAAAAACAGAAAAGACAACAAAGCTTTTAAAGAATTAATTACTCTTTATGTAAAAGCAAAAAAGGCAAAGATAAATATTACACCCGAAGAAATTATTGAGATATATAAACTTAATAAAAATATTTCAAAAGTGTTCAACGCAATTATTGAAGCCAAAAAAATCGGTGTCAATCTTACAACAGACCAAGTTAAAACTTTGTTCTACAATAAAAGCGACAACGAAAAAATTCTCGACCTTTTTATTAAAAGTAAAAAGTTTGGAGAAAATATTACTGCACAACAAATCACAACAGCATTTTTCAGCAATATCAACATTGAAAAATTTATTAATATTAAAACGCTTATTGCAAAATATCAATTAGAAATTCCCGAAAATATTCTTTTTGATATGTTGCACGAAAAAACCAACATAATTAAAACTGTTGAAATACTTTCAAAATCGAAAGAAGAATGTAAAGAGGAACTTATGAAACTTAATTTCTTTTCGGATAAAGAAGCCGACACGCTTGCAAATACATATATAATTTCGGGAAAAGAAAAATTTAAAAAAGGACTTGAAGACCATTTGTTAAAGAAAACTTTACTAAAAGATCCGGCAGAAATTTATCTTAATCTTGTGAAAGCCCCGAATAACAGTTTTAAATATAATTTTGAAAACATAAAACCTTATCTTTCATTCGATTTTACAGCAAATATTGACACACTTTTGCAAACATATCTTAAAGCCAGAAAAGAAGGTTTGCATATTAAACTTGAACAAATTGCCGAAATGGCCGTGAAAAAAGTTGATGTTGAAAAATTTTTTGAGGCCGAAATAAAAAATAAAGCTAATGATTAAAAAAACCTTATACGACGATTTATTAAGTTATAAAATTTCTGCCGATGATATTAAAACCATTACAGATACAATTATTTTTGCCCAAGAAAACGATATAAAAATTAATTTAAACGATATTATTTCTCTTCATTTTAAAAAAATTGATATAAATAAATTATTCAAAATTCTTCAAAATGCAGTTGAAAATAATGTGAAACCCGACATGCCCGAATTCATTAAATTAGAAAGGGGAAAAGACGAATTTATTAACCATTTAAGCGGTTGGGTTTATTCTAAAATCAAAAATATTGATACTTCAATTGAAGAACTTAAAATATTTGCCGAATCAAAAATCAATATTGTTAATCTTATTGATAATTATACCGAACTATTTAAAATTGACCAAACCCTTTCTATTGCAGATTTTTCAAAATGTAAATTTTGCCTTTACCGACAAGACAAATTTTTTTCTATTCTGAAAAAACTCAAAAAAGCCGATAATAATATTTCTCTCAAACAAATATTAACTACAAGACTGCAAACCAATGATTTAGAAGAAATATACATATTGTTTAGAAAAGCATCAAATCTTAAAAACAATCTTTCTTTGCATCAATTATCCGAACTAAAATCCAAAAATTTTAATATAAAAGAAATTGTTGAAGCACTAATTATTGCAGAAGACCAAAAACTAAATATCAGTCCCGAAACAATTTTTAGCATTGCAAATAAAGGTTTCAATATAAAAGAAATTGTAATTTCGAGTTTTAAAAACGAAACATATATTCTTAAACCTGTTGCAGTTATATTGAAATCAAACATCGAAATACTTCTAAAAATTAGTATTTTAACTAAAGCCGATATTGAAAATTTTACATCAGGAATTTCAAAAGATTTTATGAATCTGAAAATTATTGAACTTTTTAAAAGCGAATTCGGAAAATTTAAATCTATAAACGAAATTCATCCCAAACTTTCCGAAATTTCCGACAATGTAAACACTAAAATCAATAAACTTAAAACGGCTTACAAAGTAATAGGAATTACAATTCAAGATATCGACTACGGAAGAAATTTAAGCGACGAATTTGAACTTAAAAACTTGGAACTTAAAAGAAAAATTGTTGAAGAACAAGCAAGAATTTCCGAAAATATTTTAAAATTGAAAAACACTCACAACGCCAAAACAGAAATTACCGAAGAACACTAAAAATACCTCAATCTAAATAAAATGGACATCTTATATTTATTTATCATAGCATTAATTTTATTTGTCGGATTTTTAATTTGGACATATATTCCAAATCAATTGCAATATTTGGCAGGAAATTCCGGTTTCGGAAAATTCTCTTGGCAATACAGAAAAATGAAAATGCAAAAATTGGACGTAAAATTTTTGTATCAACAATACGTAAGAGCACAAGAATTAGGCGTTCAAATTAGTTTCGACGAACTAAGAGAATATTACGTCAGTACGCCGACTAAAACCGAAAATATGATAAATATTCTTATTCGTGCAAAAAGGGCAGGCGTGAGAGTGAATATTAATGAACTCGAAAAATTTGAAATTTCAGGCGGAAATCCCGAGCAACTTGTTGAGGCTCTTAAAATTGTAAAAAATGCAAGTGTAGATATTTCTCGCGATGTTTTGGAAGCACATTCATTATACGGAAGAGATATTAACGCACTTGTAGAAATTATTCTTCGTGCAAAAAAAGCCAGAATAGACCTTAATTTGCTCGAACTTGTAGAGGAAAATTTACCCGATGAAGACCTAAGAAATATTGTAAATGTTTTAATTAAAGCTCATAAAGCAAGTTTATTCATTAGCTATAAAGATGTTAAAGACACAAAAATTCAGAATAACAACGAAACTAAAATTGCCGATTTAAGAGTTTCGCAAAAAAATATTCTTGAACATTATCGCGCAAATATCGATTACGAAAAATATGTGAATGCAATGATTCTTGCCAAAAAAGCCGGAATTGAAATTGATAAAGATTCGCTTAACATTCATTATTTAACCGACGGCGACATGGAAAAGCTCGTGAGTTCTATGATAAAAGCCGAAAAAGCTCAAATTGGAATTACTCAAAAAGAACTCGTTGAACATAATATTGAAGGACGCGATATTGGCAGAATTGTAAAATATCTTATAAAAGCAAAACAAGCAGATTTAGATATTTCGGTTGAAGAACTTATTGATTTTCATCGAATTGGCGGCGATACCGAAGACTTTGTAAAAGCTCTCATTATTGCAAAAAAGAATATGCTTGATGTAGGAAAAAAAGAACTCGAAGAACATTTTCTTGCCGGAGCCGATGTTTTAAGTTACGTAAAATCTCTTGAAGTAATTAAAAATTTTCCCGATTTGGGAATTTCTCAAGACGATATTAACAACCATTATATAAAAGGCGGCGACGTGTTTAAAGTTTTGATGGAAATAATGTATGCACGAAAAAATAATGTTAAAATTTCGTCCGATTTTGCTTTCAAACTCGACCTTGTTCCTAATTATAATTTAACGGAAATTATTGCTTGGGCTGTGAATCCGCAAGTTGTTGACGTTGAGCCGTCAAGTTCAATTGTTGCAAAAGACGGAATTCAAGTAACATTAAAAATAAGAACCACAATTCGCGGCAAAATAGATTTATATATTAAAGGTTCAAAAGAAAGTGTTTTATTTGGAAGAATTCATGAAGCTGCTGCCGACGAAATTTCAAAATTTAAAACATACTCACAAGTTTTGGATAATTTGAATATAATTTCAAGAAACATTTTGGCAAGACTCAAAGGCGAACTTACAAGTATTGAAGCCGATAACACAAACAAATTTGAATTGGAAGACAAACTTGCAAAAATCAATCTTAAAGAAATTGAACTCAACAAAAGCAGTGCTTTAGAAGTTTTAGATATTAATATTTACGACATTATTATTGGAAAAGATACTCTTGCCGATTTTAAAATTCACCATGCCGAACACCAAAAACATATTGCCGAAATTCATCTCGAAGAAAGAATCTCTAACGCGGAAGCCGAAGAAGCAGAAGCAAAAGTGAGGCTTATAACTGCTAAAGCAAAAGTACAGGAAGGAATGGCTGAGGCATTTAAAAACGGCAAAATTGATATGTCGCAATATCAAAAAGAAAAATATATTTTCGACGGTTTTGATGCAGAAGAAGAACATCTAAAACATAAAGGAAGAGGAAATGAAAGTAAAAAACACACTAAAGAATAAAATATTTATAAACAAACACTTAAATAAAAAATTTTTAATAAAATCCTTGTGTTTTACAAGAGAAATTTACATTTTTGCATAAATACTTTATTTTTCAAATAAATACCCCATAAATGAATATCAAACTAAAAATAGTATTAATTTTTTTATCAACGATGCTCATTATTTCATGCGGTTCGGATTCCGATAAATATC
>DZBS01000021.1 GCA_022729995.1 Draconibacterium orientale
ATTTTTCTGATTACTGCGGGCTGAAGACTGCTTACTTAAACTATTATTTAAACAGTTTTTTCAGGTAACAATTCTTTAGTTTTTATTTCGGCCGGAGTAAAAATTCCCCAAAGCCCTTTAATTCCTATTGTCATAATAACATTATATAAAAATGCTAAAAAAGCAAATAGCAATAATGAACCGAATATTCCGGCAAGAATCATATATAAATTAAATTCGCCGTTATAATAAATTGTTCTTCTTAGCATTCCTTTAAGTCCTGCCATTCCCATAAAAGCTCCCATTCCTACTCCGCCGATTAAATGCGCCCAGAAATGGAAATTTGCTAATTTTTGACTGTATAGTTTAGCTCCGTTTGTTAAAATTGGCAGCAATAAATAAATTGCCGAATACAAAGTCATTGTTAATCCTACTAAAATTGCAACATGCACATGCGGACCGATAATCCATTGCGTATTATGTAAAATCCTGTTCAAACCTAAATCTGCCTGAATAATTCCTGCAGGAACTGCAAGTCCGAAACCTAAAAGTCCGCCCAATAAAAATTTCAGTTCGTTTGTCATTTTCAAAGGTCGAGCACTCCATAAAGTGATTAAGGTAATAAAAAATGCAAGTCCTTGAGTTATTAATTCAAATGCGGTAACCATTTCACCCGAAATAATTTTCAAGAAAGCAGGTTGTGATTGGTCTGACATTAAATGGTGCGACCAAACAGTCCAAGAAACAACAAGTTCAACCCAAAGAGCAAGTCTTGCAATTTTAGCCATATATAAATCTTTTCCGGTAATTAAAGTTGCAATTAAATACCATGTTCCTGCAACAAAAATAAGAACAAGTCCGTCGGCAATTAAATCCAAACCCCACCAAAACCAATTTTTATAAAGCAAAGCATCAATTGCTGTATCTTGTAAATTGTGTCCGAACAAAGCGGCAACCATATACACCAAAATTAGAACACCGGTGAAAGTAATAATTCCGGCATTTAATGCAGTATCAACAGTTCCTCTGGCAATTGCGGCAATAGGAAGCGGCGTTAAATTTTCTCTTCTTTTACTTTTTCTTCTAAAAATACTTTCGGCCCAAGAAAAACCTGTTGCGGAAGCGAGTAAAGCACGTCCGTTTTGTTTTTCCCAACCTTCCGGAGTATAAGCAATTGTTTTAAAAATATTGAAAACAAAAAACAAAGTTCCCACCATAACAAGTGCAATACCTAAAATAAAAATTGCTCCGCCTAAAGGACTAAACTGAGTAAAATCGGCAGGTAACGGCCAATATAAAGTATATAATGGTGAATAATGAGAAATAAATCCGGCAGACCAAAACGTTAAAGTTCCAATTCCAATTAGAGCTAAAGTCCAATTGCCGAGTTTAATACTATATAAAGGTTTTTTCATAACAAAAGGAACAAGAAAAAGAAATGCTCCAAACACAATAGAATATGAAGAACCAAATATTCCCACTAAAGGATGTGCTGTTAAAATTGCAAAATACTGTTCGCTTTCAATTCCGTCAATCGGCTTAATTTGATACATTCTCATTATCATTCCCTCAATAACAGCCAATCCGTAATACAATACACCCACAATAACAAATCTTAATGCTAATTTTTGCATTGGTGTTAGGCTTTTAGGTATAAATAAACCTTGTTCGCCCGTTAAAAAATTATCTTTGAAACTCATAATATCGATTTTTAAATTTTTATTTATTCTGAAACAACAATTACATCTTTAAGAATCATTTGATGACCTTTCGGACCCGAATATTCTGTGGAGCGAATTGTATAAACTCCGGCTTTTTCAAATTCCCAAAGAATATCGTTTTTATGTCCGGGAACTACTTGCATTTGAAAAACCATTGAATTATTTGTTCTGAAAACTCCAAAACCATAAGTTAAATCGCTTGATGTTACATTAAACAGAACTTTTTCTTTCAACTTTACTTCTATTTTTTCTGAAGGAAGAATAAATTCGTGTTTCTTTACATTAATTTCAAAAACTTTGTCGGGTTTAATATCTGCTCTGTTTAAATCCGTTTCTACCCAAGGAATTGTCATGTTTGTTGCAATGTGGAGCGAAACTCCCAAAACAATTAAAACACCTACAATCATGTAAAAAAACTTAGGTTTCAATCCATTTGCTTCTCCGTTACTTGTAACTTTGTAACCAAACCACCCTACCAACAAAATAATAGCTATTGCATAAATTGTGTATGCAATTGCTTGTCCGTTTAATACAATTGTTGAATCTACCATATATTTAAAATTAATTAATTAAAAACCATTTAAGTATTATGTTGCTTAAATATCATTTCGTAAAATTAAAATAAAAAACAACACTATAATTATGTTGTAAAACACAATGTTTTTGTTAAATATAAAAGTTTAAATTTGTAAACAGCTAATTTATAGTGAATAATAAAAAAAATCAATATAAAAAAGAAGACAAATAAAAATGATAAAATATTGATTATTAACATAAAAAAAATTAAATTTGATAGAAAAGTAAATCTAATAAAAAATACAAATATGAGCTCATTAAAAGGAAGTAAAACAGAACAAAACCTGCTAAAAGCATTTGCAGGAGAATCTCAGGCCAGAATGAGATATGATTATTTTGCAAAACAAGCAAGAAGCGAAGGATTAGAACAAATTGCGGCAATTTTTGAAGAAACTGCTATTAACGAAAAAGCACATGCAAAAAGATTTTTCAGATTTCTTGAAGGCGGTCCGGTTGAAATTACTGCTACCTTCCCTGCCGGAAAAATAGGAACAACTTTAGAGAATTTACACGCAGCAGCTGAGGGAGAAAACGAAGAATGGACCGAACTTTACCCCGAATTTGCAAGAATTGCCGAAGAAGAAGGATTTAAAGAAGTTGCCAATGCTTTTAAATTAATTTCGAAAGTTGAAAAAGCACACGAAGAAAGATACAGAAAACTTTTCGACAATTTAGAATCAGGGCATGTATTTGAAAAAGGAGAAAAAGTTGTGTGGAAATGCAGAGTTTGCGGATATTTGCACGAAGGAACAAAAGCACCAAAAATGTGTCCTGCATGTTTGCACCCGCAATCGTTTTTCGAAATTCAAGAAATTAATTATTAAAAGAACTTTTATATTATAAAAAATAGGCGTAATTTTAAAACAATTACGCTTATTTTTTTTAAGTTTGCATTACTAAATTTTATAAATGATATACACATGAACTCAAAATATAAATTATTATTAATATTGATAATCACTTCTATTTCAATATTTTTTTCATGCACAAATGATAAATCCGTAAATTATTTTGCTGTTGAAATAATAAAAGATTCGGACAGCACAATTGCTCGCGGATTAAATATGTATGCAACAAAAGCCGAAATATTGAAAGTCGAGAATAAAAAATCGTTGATAAGTGATGACAATAATACAATTGAATATAAATACTTTACAAACGAAATTAAAGAACTCTCGGTTTTATATTATTTAGATTCGGAAGGTGTTTATCAAATTGAAATTACCTCCGAATTCGTTAACAGCGGTGATGCAACTCAAGCTCTTGCAGAATTCATTAACCATTTATCGAAAAAATACGGTGCTCCGGAAAAAGATAAAGATATTTATTATTGGGACGTTTTTGCAAAAAAAACTTCAATTGACATTAACGCTAAAGGTTTGTCGGATAAAATTTTAGTAATTACTTTTTCTTTCTTGGAATAATTCTATCTATTATAATATTGATTAAAAAATTCGGAATATTTTTCAATTATCTGAAGTTTAATGAGTTTTGAAAAATTACTTTCCGAAATTATGAACATTTTATATTTGTTTGAATCTATTCCTGAAAGAACTTTCTCCGAAATAATTCCGTTATACATTTTCATTGCTTGCGACATATCTGTAAATTTTCTAACTACATACAGATTTTTGTTGCCTTCAAAATTAATATCTTCACTAACAAAATTAATATCCGGAAAAGTTCCTAAATACCAACTCGAAATTTTGAACTTTAAATTATCATTTAAATTTTTATTTTTTTCTGACAAAACAATAAAATAGTGAGTTTCACTTTGATTTAATATATAATAATTCGGGTCAAATTTTCCGCTTTTCAAAATATCAAGCGTTGCTTTTGCTTGAGGTGTTATTTCATCGTCGGGATATTTAAGCACAATTTCTTCTAATATTTTTTTCATTTCAGTTTGCTGACCAAGATTTCCTAATGAATTTGCTTTTAAATATAAAAACTTGGCCGTTAAATCGTTTTGAGGAGCAATTGCAAATGCTTGATTCACTTTTAATATTACAGATGAATAATCTTTTTGCTTATATGCTTCAAAAGCTGACGCATACAATGAATTTATTGCGTCGTTTGTTTCTGTAAGCTTTTTAATATAATCCGGATTTATTAATATTTTGGCATATTTGCTGAATGGATATTCCTTTAAAATTTTTTGACGATAAATTTCTGCTTGTGCAGAATTATTGAGCTTTTTGAAGTTTAAAATATATAAATTAAAATAAGATTCCAATACTAATTTATTTGCAGGAAATCTTTTTATTAATTCTTCATAAGCTTTTACTGCTGCAGGATAATCGTTCATGTTTTCGTCATAAACTTTTCCGGAATTAAAAAGTGCAAGAGCAATTCTTTCGTTTGATTTTGCCATCAACGAATCGGTTAAAGGCAAATCCTGCAAATAAAATTTTGGATTTTTTTTGTCGGTAACTCTTCCTGCAGAATCACTTTTTGTTTCTGTATCGGTAACATTATCAAAAGTAAGGGCAGCTTTATTTTTTCTTCTCCAATTATCCTCAAGTTTTCTGTTTCCCCAAACTCTTAAAAATTCCGATTTTCCGACACTTAATGTTTGCGGATTATAAAAATACCATTTCCCTGAATTATTTTCGCTTTGAGAATTATAATCGCCTTGACTAAAAGGGTCAAAACCGATATTTCCGCCATTTTGAGCAGCAATTTCATCGGCCTTTATTTTTAAAATAATTGTGTTTATATATCCGTTTCTTTGAACCGAATCCATTCGTGCAATTTTTTGTAAACTGTCTTCACGAGAAACAATTTTTAAATTATCGGTAAGTAATGATAAATTTTGAGCTTTATCAGATATTTTTTCATAATCGGGATATTTTTTATCAATAAAACTCATTGTGCTGTCGTAAAATTCTCCGGCTTTCAGATATTTCTTTTTTTCAAAATTTATATCGGCTAATGCCAAATAACTTAGCGCTTTTTGATTTGTGTTTGAAGTGCTTTTTTTAATAGATAATTTATAATATTCTTCGGCTTTTTCTTTGTTTCCGTCTTTTGTTTCAATTTCGGCGAGTGCATAATAAATTTGATCATTAAATTCGATATTTTTATCGTCTTTAAGCATTTTTATTAATGTTTTTTTCAAATAATCAGAGCTTGAACTTCCTGCACTATAAGCTTTTGCGGTATTTATTTTTGCGTTAAAAGCCATTTCATAAGTCGGATTCATTTTGATTATTTCCTGAAACAACAGTAAAGCTTTTTTATTATTTCCGTTTAAAATATTTAATTGAGCTTCAATGTATTTATATCTGGCTTTTTCATTTTTCTTTTTTGTATCTTTTATAACAATATCAAGCTTTTCAAGAGCTTTATCATACATTTTTTGTTTGATATAAATATCGGCATAAATTAAATCTGTTGATTTTTTTATTTTTGCCGGACAATCCGGGTTTTCAATAATTAATTTCAAATAATTTTCACAATCGATAAAATCGCCTGTTGCAGAGTATGAACGTGCAATCCAATACATAGCATCAAATCTTACGGTTTCGTTTCTAAATTTATTGAGGATTAATTGTAACGATTTCATTCCAATATGATAATCGTGTTTGTAATAATGTGATATTCCTATTAACAAATATGCATCATCGACCCAATTATTATATTCGCTTTTGTTATAAAAATCTTTTTCTTTTTGTGTTTGTGTGTATTTTCCTTTGCTGTCGGTTTTTCGTTCGGGTTTTACGGTAATTGAATGCATTTTAATCATTTTCACCGATTTTTGAATTGCAATATCGGTTTCTGAACTCACAAGCGGAAGAGATTCTTCTTTTTCAATTTTAAATATCGGTAATAAAATTTGATAATTTTCGGGCATTTTAGCAATTTTTTCATCGGCAATTTTAAAACTTTCAATACCGTTAAAATAAATATTGTAATGTCCGGTTGTGTTGTGATAAAACCTTGTTGTTGCGGTATTTTTCTCGGTTGTACATGAGTTTACTACAACCGAAAAAATTATAATTAATGCTATTATTATCGATTTCTTTTTCAAAATATTAGTTTTTAAATTCAATTACTTTTCAAACATTAATTTTAAATAAATATTGTATTTTAACATCTCTTATTTGCACTCAAAATTTATTCACTTTTTTTAATATAAATTTAAACAATAGAACCTTAGTTTTTTGATAAGGCAATTTTTGTAAAATTTTAATTTTTTTCTAAATTATATTTCTTATTTTAATTAATCGAATAAATAATTTTATTTTCGGTTAATAAGTAATATTGTTTAAAAATTCATTTTCAATCTGTTGTACAGTCGGTAATTCTGATTTTAAATCATTTGGAATTAATTCTGTTATTTTAAAATCACTTACTCCTATTGGTTTACCGAAATCACGCAAAGAATATTCAACATCAATTTTGTTTTTTGATTTACACATAATTATTCCAATTGTGGGATTATCTGTTTCTGATTTTAAAATATCATCAACGGCTGAAAGATAATAATTCATTTTTCCGGCAAATTCGGGTTCAAATTCGCCACCTTTTAACTCGATTACAACAAAACATTTTAATCTGATATGATAAAATAGCAAATCAAGGTAACGTGTTTTATTTCCTATTTGTAGTTCATATTGTCTTCCTATAAAAGCAAAACCTTTTCCAAGTTCAAGCAAAAACTTTGTAACATGATTAACTAATTGTTTTTCAATCTCTAACTCCTGAACTCCTTTTTCTAAAGTTAAGAAATCAAAAATATATGGGTCTTTCAAAGTTTGTTTTGCTAAATCTGATTGCGGGTTTGGTAAAGTATTTAGAAAATTTGTTACTGATTTCCCTTGTCGTTCAAACAAACTATTTTCAATTTGCATTTCAAGTATATTCCTCGACCAGCCATTTTCAATGGTGCTTTGAATATAAAAAAATGCTTGATTAACATTTTTTATTTTATTTAATATCAAACGATTATGGCCCCACGGTATTTGTCCCACAAGTTGTGGGACTTTTTCGCTTTTTGATTTGTAAAATAAGTAAAACTGTCGCATTGCAAATAAATTAGTTCTTGAAAAACCGGTTATATTTTCCAACTGATTTTTCAAGTCAATTGAAAGTTTTTCTACCACAGAATTTCCCCAACTTTTTATTTCTTGTTGCTCAACTATTGATTTTCCAATATTCCAATACAAATTGATTAATTCGTTATTTACAGATAAAGCAGTTCTAATCTGAGTTTGATGAATTTGAGCCTTAATCAAATTCAACCATTTTTGATATTCTGCTTTATTTATTGTTTTTTCAATCATTTCTGATAAGAATCTTTTCAATACTACACTAAAATATTTCTTAAATTAAACATCTAAAAAGTTAATTAAAAAACAAACAGTATTCAACAAACAAATATTATTTCACTTGCCGAATACCGTTTATTTACATTTTATTTTAAGCGTTTTTAAATGCTTTCAATCCAATATATTTGGCTTGTTCGCCAAGTTCGTTTTCGATTCTTATTAATTGATTAAATTTTGCAATTCTTTCGCTTCGTGAACCCGAACCTGTTTTAATTTTTCCGGCACCAACCGCAACAGCCAAATCGGCAATTGTTGTATCTTCAGTTTCGCCCGAACGGTGTGAAACAAAGCAATTGAAATTGTTTTTTCCGGCAAGTTCTATTGTTTCAAGCGTTTCGGTTAATGAACCTATTTGATTTACTTTTATCAATATTGAATTTGCAGCATTTTTATCTATTGCTTCTTGTAAAATTTCTTTGTTTGTGCAAAGCAAATCGTCGCCCACAAGTTCAATTTTATTTCCGAGTTTTTGGTTAAGTTTTTTCCAACCGTCCCAATCGTTTTCGTCAAGAGCATCTTCAATAGAAATAATAGGATATTTTTCAACCCATTGGCTCCAAAGTTCAATCATTTCGTCGGAGTTTTTTGTTGAATTATCGGATTTAAAGAAAACATATTTTCCGTCTCTAAACATTTCACTTGTTGCGGGATCAAGAGCAATAGAAATATCTTTTCCGGGTTTGTAACCTGCAAGTTCAATGGCAAGCATAATTACTTCCATTGCTTCTTCGTTTGATTTTAATTCGGGAGCATAACCGCCTTCATCGCCAACAGCCGTGCTGTAACCTCTTTCTTTTAAAACTTTTGCCAAAGCGTGGAATGTTTCTGCACCCATTCTTATTGCAGTTTTAAAATCGGGAGCATTGTGAGGAACAATCATAAATTCTTGAAAATCTACATTGTTTCCTGCATGCGAACCGCCGTTAATTACGTTCATACTCGGAGCAGGAATAATTGATGCGTTAACTCCGCCTAAATATCTGTAAAGAGGCATTCCCAAAGCGTTTGCTGCTGCTCTTGCCACTGCAAGTGAAACACTTAAAATTGCATTTGCTCCAAGTTTTGCTTTGTTTGGTGTTCCGTCTAATTTAATCATTGTATAGTCGATTAAACGTTGGTCGGTAACACAAAAACCTTTTAATGCCGGAGCAATAATTTTGTTTACATTTTCAACGGCATTCAAAACTCCTTTTCCAAGGTATCTCTTTTTGTCGCCGTCTCTAAGTTCAACGGCTTCTTTTTCGCCTGTTGATGCTCCGGAAGGAACAATTGCTCTTCCTTTGATTCCGTTTTTTAATGTAACTTCGCACTCAACGGTTGGATTTCCGCGAGAATCTAAAACTTCTGTTGCTTTAATTTTTTTAATTTTCATGTGTATATATTTTTTAATATTTAAAAATCCTAACTTTTCCCGATTTCTCAGAAACGGAACATCACATATTCGTTTTTGAGTAATCCACAAAGATATTTCATTTATTTAACTCTTCCTCAATATCCGGAATTGTTGGTAATTGAGATTTCAAATTTTCCGGCATTGCTTTACTTAATTGATATTCGGCAACTCCTATTGGTTGAGATATTCCGCGTAAAGCGTATTCGGCTTCAACTTTGTTTTTTGATTTACAAAGTAATATTCCAATTGTAGGATTATCACTTTCTTTCCTCAATAAATCATCAACTGCTGATAAATAAAAACTTAATTTCCCGGTAAACTCAGATTTGAACTCAACGGATTTCAATTCAACAACAATAAAGCATCTTAATCTAATATGATAAAATAATAAATCTATTTTATATTCATTTTCACCAACTTTTAACAAATATTGTCTTCCAATAAATGCAAATCCGGTTCCCAATTCAAGTAAGAACTTTGTAATATGCTGAATTAATTGGTTTTCTATATCTCTTTCATTAGCTTTTTCTGTTAAAGTCAAAAAATCAAATTTATATGGGTCTTTTAATGTTTCATTTGCTAAATCTGATTGCGTTTTGGGAAGCGTTAATTTAAAATTAGTGATTGCTTTACCTTGTCTTTCATACAGTTGACTTTCAATTTGAAATCCTAAAACAGCTCTTGACCAATTATTTTCAATTGTTTTAATAATATAAAATATTGCTTCTTCAATGTTTTGTATTTTCTGAATTATTAAAATATTATGTCCCCAAGGTATTAAACTCGCAATTAACTTAATATTTTCCGGTTGATTTTGATTCATCGGAAATTGTGAAACAAGTTGTTTCACAATTTCAACGTGCTTATTATTAGCATTCTGATAAAATTCAACCCATTGTTTCATAAACATTAGATTTCGTTTTGAGAAACCTTCTAAATTAGGAAATGAATTTTGTAAATCTTTTGAGATATTCTCTACGACTTTTGTTCCCCAATTAGAAACAGATAATTTTTCAAAAATAATTTGGCCTAAATCCCAATACAGATTAAGCATTTCAGTATTTACAGCCAGTGATGCTTTAATTTGAGCAGAACTAATTTTTTCTTTTATTTCTGAAATCCAAATTTTATATTCTTCACTTTTAATTATTTCCATTGATAATTATATCTTATTCAAACTAATATTTAGTAAATTTAAATTTCTATTTTATACTATTAATTTTTTAAACAAATCGAATATATTTTTTCGTAAATTGTGTAAAAAAAATCAAGTTACGAAAATATATAAAACCATTGTAAGAAAATATTTATTTATTATTTTTTTGAATAATTTTATCAAATAAAACAATCATTTTACAAAAAAATATATTTTCTGTTCTATTTTATTTATACATTTATTGCATAAACCTAAAACAATTTTAATGAAAAAAGCTTTTACAATTTTATTATTGATAATTTCTTCAATAATTTATGCACAAGAAAACGATGTTTCAGTTGAAGAGTTTTATAACAACTCAAGCAATTGGTCATTATTTAACGAAGGTGAAGCAACAACAAAAATTTCGGGAGGAAATCTTTTAATTTCCTGCGGAAACAAATACACCTCCATCAGAATTTGGAAAAGTTTTGCAATAAATCAATCTAATGATTTTTATATAGAAGGAAAAATCAAACAAGTTTCCGGAAATGCTTCGGAATTTTACGGATTAGCTTGGGGCTGTAACGGTTGGAGCAACAGTTTTTCTTTTGATGTTTCTTCTTCCGGCAAATACAGAATTTGGGGATACGAATCGTCAAATATTTTTAATATTAAACAAGCAACTGCAAGTTCTTTGGTTAAAGGATTAGGAATCTACAACACTTTAGCAATTAAAAAAACCGGAACAAAAATAATGTTCTACATTAACGGAACTCTTGTTTTTACTGACAATTTCAAACCATTTTATGGTAATTTCTGCGGATTTGTTGTTGGACAAGGAACAAATATTTCGGCAGATTATTTTAAACTCGAAATTCCAAAAACGAGTATTAATCTAATTACATCGCAAATATCAAAATATAATAAAGAAAATATGGGAACTAAAATAAATTCGCCATATTCGGAAATTGCTCCCGTAATTTCGCCCGATGGAAAAACACTTTATGTTGCACGCTCAAATCACCCGCAAAACATTGGCGACATTTCAAAATTCGATATTTGGTATTCGGAACTACTTGCCGACGGAACTTGGACACAACTAAAAAACATAGGAAAACCGCTAAATAATTCAGGCGATAATGTTGTAATTTCCGTTTCGCCCGATAATAATACTCTTTTATTAGAAACATTATATAACAGCGACGGCAGTTTTAAAAGCGACCAAGGAATTTCGGTAACTCACAGAAATGCTTCGGGAGGCTGGAGCATTCCTTCAAAAGTGGAAATTGAAAATTATTATAACAGAAATATTTATGAGAGTTTTTGTCCGTCGGCAAACAGAAAAGTTCTTATTATGTCGGTTGAAAGAGACGACGGACTTGGAGAAAAAGATTTATTTGTAAGTTTTTTGAAAGACAACGGTACTTATTCAAAACCCAAAAACATGGGAAATGTTTTAAATAGTTTTAACGAAGAAGGAACACCATATCTTGCACCGGATGATAAAACACTTTATTTTTATTCTTACACACAACCCGGTTACGGAAGTGCAGATATTTTTATGACCAAACGCTTAGACGATACATGGACAAACTGGAGTAAACCGCAAAATCTCGGAACAAAAATAAATACTGCCGATTGGGACGTTTATTACACAGTTTCGGCAAAAGGCGATTTTGCCTATTTAGTTTCAACAAAAGGTTCTTTCGGAAACGAAGATATATATACAATTAAATTACGCGACGAAGAAAAACCCGATCCTGTAGTTTTAGTTTCGGGTAAAGTAATTGACAAAAAAACAAAAAAACCTATTGGTACTCAAATCGTATATGAAAATCTTACAACCGGTGAAATCGAAGGATATGCAGAATCAAATCCTCAAACAGGAGAATACAAAATAATTTTACCCTACGGAATAAAATATGAAGTTTCTGCAAAAAAGAAAGACTATTTTGCCGTGAGCGAAGATTTTGATTTGAGAAATATATCGGAATATAAAGAATTAAAAAAAGATTTATATATGATTCCGCTTGAAAAAGAAGAAACAATTTTATTGGAAAATGTTTTATTTTATTCAACAAAAGCAACACTTTTACCGGAATCATACCCCGAACTGAACCGACTTGTGAAACTAATGAAAGACAACCCGATTATGGTAATTGAACTTCACGGGCACACCGAATCTACAGTAGGTTTTGAAGATAAACTTATGGAACTTTCAAAAAAAAGAGTAGCAGCCGTGAAAGCGTATATGGTTTTAAAAGGAATTGAAGAAGAAAGAATACATACAAAAGCATTCGGAGGTTCAAAACCTATTGCACAAAACGATACCGAAGAAGGAAGGCAAAAAAACAGAAGAGTAGAATTTAAAATTATTAAAAAATAAATATTAACTAAAAATTGGAGGAATAAAAAATGAACGAAAAAGATTTTTTCTTGAAAGAAAAGGAAATTAAATTACAAGAATTAAAAACAAACATTGAAAAAGAAGAATTAAAAGCAGTACGCAGAAAAGAAGAAATTGATGCATACGTAACAGCTTTGAAATCTCAAAAAGATGCTTACGATGCAGCTCTTACAACATTAAAAACAACACCTGAAGCAGAATTTGAGAATGCAAAAAAAACATTTGAAGAAAACTATTCGGACGAGTCGTTATTAGACGAAATTGACGAAAAATTCAAAGAAATTACCGAAAAAACAAAAAATTTCTTCAACGATTTAGGCTCAAAAGTTAGCGATTTTTATAAGAAAAACGTTGAAAAACCAAAGAAAGATACTCCACCCGAAGCTTAAGCTTTTACAGAGAATTTTGATTTACAAAAACCCTGCAGGAAAATTATTCAGGCAGGGTTTTGAATTTATATAAAAAACTCTTATTCAATTGGTTTACTTTCAAGATATAAAGTATCAGGACAAAAATCTGCTTGGTTTTGCCATACAACAGTTCCGTCGGAAACTTTTACGGAATAAAACATTTCCGGTTCATTTAATTCTTTAAAAATACCTTTGTCTAAATATGGAGAAACTTCAAAAATTCTTTTTTCGTTATTTGTAAACTCCAGCAGTAAACAATAATTACTCTGAGCTTTAACAGTTTTAACTCTTGGGTTCATTTTTTTTTATTTTAATCCGTCAATTTTAAAAACCGGTTCACCTTGCGAAGCTAACGCCCAATCTGCCATAAGTTCTTCTTTATGAATTTCAATCCAAGCTTGTATAAGTTTAAATTTATTTTGAGGTAATTTGCCCTCCATAATTTCACCGTCAGGTATTGAAATAATTGCTTCTTCATCTTGGTATTTAGCATGAATATGTGGTAAATTGTGTTGTTTATTGTCGAAAAAATACAAATAAACAATAATTCCATAAAACATTGATATTGCAGGCATAATGAAAGTTTTATTTAGTGCAAATATACAACATATTTCATTCTTAATAAATATACAAAAACCCTGCATGAAAATTATTCCGGCAGGGTTTTGATTTTAATCCGCATATTTTAACTTGAATTTGCTTTGGGAATAAATTCAAGACAAAGTTTTACCCAAAATTCTATATCTTCATCCATTTCAATTTAAATTTCAATTATCCTACAATCCCGTAACTGTTTCATCTTTTGGGAATTCAATTTCAAATTTAAGGTCAAATTTATTTTTGGTGTCGGGTTTTAATTCGAGAATTCGTGTTAAAATTCCGGTTTCGCTCAAATTAAGTTCGTCGGTGTTTTCTTTTATTTTTGATAATAAAATAGTCTATTACAGACAAATACAAACAATTACATTTTAATATTATTAAGACATTTTTATTCTGTTATTATGTCATTTTGTCTATTTTCAAATGCTTTTTGCTTTAATTCTCCTGTTCCAATAATTTTTTTATAATCTTTATTTTTTAATCCTGATATTAGTTTTTTATCAAGCGACCAAAGTTTTCCTTCTGTATATTCTGTTAGAGCTACAAATGCAGTATCATTTTCGTCAACATTTTTTGTAAGTTCATAAGATTTTTGCCAAATTTCTTTCGGAATTTGATTTTCATTTATTAAAGTAACATTTTTAAGCAAATTATAAACTTGTTCAATTAATTCGCTTTCTGTAAGTTTTGAATATTTTAAAATTTTTTCTTTGTGCTTGAAAATTTCAATAACCAAATAATAACTCGAATATTTTTCAAAATGAAATATAGGGTTCATTAAAAGTTCAGCACAAATTCCTTTCGGACTTATTAAAGCGCTCATGAAAATACTTGTATCTACAATTATTTTCATTCTAAAAATTTACTTTTATTTGCTTTCCACCATGTTTGATTTATATCGTTTGCAAGTTCCAAAATCTGATTTTCTGTTGCTTCGCTTTTACTCGAAATTTCCATAAAACGCAAATAATCAATAAATTTTTGCAGATAATCAATATTTATATTTAGTGAATTAGAAAATCGAATTATCAATTCCTCTTGTGTTCGTTGTATTTGCATAATTTTTAATTTTTCTTCAAATTTAAATCTTTTTTGAATATGATACAACTTATGTAGAACTGCAAGTTAGTATCCACAATTATTTGCAATATTTTTTTACCGAAATTCATTTTTTTGTTTATTTTTTTTACAAACCCGTAACAGTTTCTTCTTTTGGGAATTCAATTTCAAATTTAAGGTCAAATTTATTTTTGGTGTCGGGTTTTAATTCGAGAATTCGTGTTAAAATTCCGGTTTCGCTCAAATTAAGTTCGTCGGTGTTTTCTTTTATTTTGGGAGAAATTAAAGTAACTTTTATTTTTTCGTCCTGCGACAAAGGAATATTGTCGCTCATGGTTATTTTCTCAATAGTTTTTTTTGTGTTTGTGATTTGTGTTTCGTATTCGTAGACTTTAATGTTTTTCTTTGTAAATATTCCTTCGTTTTTATTGAATTTTGAAAGAATTTTGTGCTCAATTTTTATACTTTCGTCGACACCCAACGATAAAATAAATTCTTCGGTTGGAAGAACCAATTTAATTGATGTTTCGGCAACGAAATTATTGTTGAAAAAAACATTTATCGGTCCGGGAAGCAACGGAAATTCTGTTGTGTTTTTTGTTTTTGCTTTCAAATATGCATATTGCGAAAGTTTTGGAACTGTTGTATAATCAAATTCCGAAATCATTTCTTCCTGAAAAATTCCTGCGCTGTATTCCAAATTATCGCTCATAACAGTGAATTTTCCTTGCGGAATAAACACCGATGATGTTGCATTTTCTTCAACAGTAACAACGGGCTTTCCCATTGGAGCACCTTTCGCAAAAAGATTTCCTTCTTCTTGTTCGTCAAAAGCAGAGAAATCGTCTTTAGATTTTTCTTTCATTGAAAGACTTCTTTTTTTATCATAGTTACTTATTGACGGAGCTGCTTGAACATATCTGTAAATATTAACATACCAAGGGTTTATAACAGGTAAATTTCCTCCAATTTGCACTTGTGCAGTAGAAAGTTTTAAACCTACATTTTCCCAATTTTCGCCTGTGTTTTGTGTAATTACAGAATTATATTCCAAAAGCAATTTCTTTTCTTCGGAAGAAACTCGTGCATTATAACTCGGAGACCATGAAGCGCCGTAAACTATGTACGACAAATACAATTTAACTTCACATTTTTCTTCAGCAAAAATTGTTACGTCAACAACATTGGATATTCTTGCCGAATTTCCGGCTTGTTGCAATTCTTGCGAAATTTTATTTAGCAATTTATTTTCTTTATCGAGAAGAATGTTTGTTTCTCGCAATTTTTTATCTGTTTGTTCAAGGTTTGTTCTGTAGAAATCAAGAATTTTAATCAAGATTTCGGGATTAAGTTCTTGTTTTGATTTACTTTGAGGTTCAACAATTTTTTCGGCAATGCTTTCTATAAAGTTTTTTTCTTTTTGAATATTTTCGATATTTCCTGTCAATTCACTTATTTTAAGTTTCACTATTTCAATATCTTTATAAAGTTTTTGTTTATTTTCGTCGGTAATTTCTTCGTGAAATATTTCTTTAAATTTAATATTTTTAAGCATTGCATTTCCTTTTCCGTTCACCTGAATACTCCGTTTTTCAACAGATGCAGGTAAATTAATAAACCTAATTATTTGCTCGCCTTTTTCGGCTTCAAGTTGTGCAACACGGTAAATTTGAGCTCTATCGGTGAATACAGTAACGTTTGTAATTGTTGAAGTAATTTCTTTCATAGTTTTAGATTTTATATTTTGATATTCAAAGATAATAAAAAAAATATTGTTTTGATTTTATAATATTATAAAGATATAATAAAAAAAACCTGCCCGAAAAAAATTCAAGCAGGGTTTTATATGTAATAAAAGTTAAAAATACATTTTCTGTAATTATATCGTTACGTCGGGACTTTTTTTGCCACAATCAATTGTTTTTATTGAGTTTCTGAAATTCAATAAAAAACATTACTTTTCAAAACAAAAAACAAAGTTTCCATATTTTCTATAATTAGGCATGTCTACTTGCCTAATCAATCTTTTTTTTGTATATTTGAAAAATTACATGTATTAAGGGAACAATATATTTCACAACTTAAATTACAAATAAAGATTCTAATATTATATTATCGGCAAATAAAAACATCAAATAATAGGTAAAAATGTGGTATAACAGATATTACGAATCAAAAGAACTTTTTCTTCAAAAGGGAAAAGTAAATTTACTTTACGGTCCGAGGCGAGTAGGCAAAACAGCTTTAGTAAAGCAATTGCTTATTGACACAGGAAAAAAAGTGTTCACAGGTGAAGGAGATGATATTCAAATACGTAAAATATTAAGTTCCAATGATAAAACTACAATTTTAACCGCTTTTGAAGACTACGATTTCATATTTATCGACGAAGCCCAAAGAATTCCTGATATCGCTTGGGGATTAAAAATATTAGTCGATAATTTGCCCGAAAGCGTAATTATTGCAAGCGGTTCTTCCTCGTTTCAACTTTCGTCGCAAGTTGGTGCACCTCTAGCAGGCAGAAGTATTAGCAATATGCTTTTTCCTGTTTCAGCAATTGAATTAAAACAACAATTCGGAGGAATGCACATTATTCAAAACCTTGAAAATTATTTGGTATACGGAATGTATCCTGAACTGTTAAATACAAAAAACCTTGCAGCAAAAACCGCTTATTTATTTGAATTGCGAAATTCATATTTGCTAAAAGACATTCGTGAATTAGAAAATATAAGAAATGCCGATTTGATGTTCGATTTACTGCGATTAATTGCATTTCAAATAGGAAATGAAGTTTCTTTAAATGAATTAGGAAATTCTCTTGGAATTGCAAAACAAACAGTTGCACGTTATCTTGATTTATTGGAGAAAGCTTTTATTATAAAAAAAATTGGAGGTTTTTCACGAAATTTGAGAAAAGAAGTTACAAAATCAAGCAGATATTATTTTTTTGATAACGGAATAAGAAATGCAATTGTTAATAATTTCAACAGCATAGAACAAAGAGATGACATTGGAATGTTGTGGGAAAATTTCTTGATTACCGAGCGTTTAAAAAAACAACACTATCACGGAATTTTCTGCAACAATTACTTTTGGCGAACTTATGACCAAAAAGAAGTCGATTTTGTTGAAGAATACAACGGCAATCTTTACGGTTTTGAGTTTAAATGGAAAGCAAAAAAAACAAAAATTCAACAAGAATGGTTAGATACCTATAATAATGCAAGTTTTGAAATAATAAATAAAGAAAATGCTTTGCAGTTTATAACTTAAAACTAATTGTTTAAAGCAAAATGAAAGGAAAGTATGTAAACAATAAAACCCTAAATTTCAGTCATTAATTTATACGTCTAATAATTTACTATGCTATTATTTTTATCTGTTTATTAAAACATTGTTTGCCTTATTTATTGAAAATCAAAAAACCCTGCCCGAAAAAAATTCAAACAGGGTTTTATTTTTTTTAAAAAAATAAAAATTAATCCGTAATACTTTTCTTTTGAAGCTTTTTATGAATATCGTTAATTTCCATTAGCGCGGCTGAGCCGTACCAAAGTTTTAATTCCATTATCAAACTTCCGGCTTTTATTGCAGGGTCTGTTTGGGTAAGTAATTTTGCTTCTTCAACTGTTTCAACATTGAAAATATAAATTCCTCGCAAATCACCTTTATCGAGAAACGGACCTGCTATAATTAATTTTCCTTCTTCGGCTAATCGACCGATATTTTTCAAATGAGCATTTTGTAATTCCATTGATTTTACGGAATCGGTAATTTTGTTTGGACCTCTTTTTAGAAAAGCCATAACATATTTTTTCATTCCATATTCATCTGCACCAAATTTAATTGCTTTAAGAGAATCAAACTCAATTTCGTTTCCGGAAATTAAATTATTTTCTGCAATTTTAGTTTCTTGATTATTATTTTTATTACAAGAAAAAAAGAATAAAAATAATACTGAAATCAATATCAATTTAAAAATTTTTATCATTCTAAAATCTATTTAATTACTTTTTTTGTAATAATAATTGTTGCGTTAACATTCTTTTTTTGGATTAATCCTTCAAAAAACTTAATTTCTGCTTCTTCGATAGCTATGTTCTTGCATCTTAACATTGTAAGTCTTGAAAGACCAATAAGATAATCGAGACTTTTTGCATTAATCGGAGTATCGGAACAATCAATATCTGTTAATGTTTTAATTGGTTGAAGCGGTCTTAGTGTGAAAACTTTGGTGTTTGAACAATCAACTCTTTCTAATGTTGGCAACAAAGAAAGCGGTGTTAAATCGTCAATATTAGTTTTACTGCAATTTAATTCTCTTAATTGAAACATAAAATTAACTCCGTCTAAAGAATAAAGCGAAATATTATCGGAAACATCCAGATATTCAATGGCTGTATTATCTTTCAAAATTCTCAAATCAACAATTGTAGTGTAATGTAAATCAAGCTTTCTAAGTTTTTTCATTCCTCTAAGCGGAAATAAACTTTTTACCATAGTGTTTCCGCAATTCAAATCTTCCAAATTTGGCAAATTAGCAATTGGTATTAGAGAATTAATATTATCATTATCCGAACAATCTAATTCTTTTAGATTTATCAAATTCTCAATTCCTTCAAGACTTTCAATTGAACTGTTATTACATTTAATTACTTCCAATATTTGTAATTGCGAAGCAGGTTTTAATGTTTTAACTTCTTTGTTGTTTGCCAAATCCAAAAAAGTCATTTTTGAAATTTCAAGCAATTGTTCATCGGTAGGGTTTACATCTTTTCCTTTAAATTGTTGTTTTTGAATTACTCTTTTCCATTCCGGAGATAATGTATTCCACCAAGCTCTGTCTGTTTGGGCACTAATATTTCCAAAAATAAGTAGAGTAAAAGAAAAAATTAATAGTTTAAAAGTAAATTTCCTCATCGTTTTAATTTTTTAATAAAAATAATAATTATTGGTATTGAACGTGAACTTCTGCAGCATAACCGCCGTTTCCTTCCCATGTTAAAACATCCGGATAAAAATCGTCTTGAATTCTATATAAAGGAATACTAAAAACATAAGCAGGATTATATGAATCCGACTGTTCCCAAATTTCAAATGTAATAACATCGTCGTTAAAATCGCCGTGGAAATAAAACAATTCTTTTCTTATAGGCAACACAGCAGGAAATGAAGAAATATTAACAGCAGTGGCACTTTCGGCTTCACTGTATGAATTAAAATACACTTCACAATATACATTTGTGTGAAGAAATTCGGAAGGTAACCAAACTAATACATCTTCAATATATAAATCGGAAGGAGGCGGTAAAATTGTTAATAATTTTGCAAATTTTACAGTATCTCCTTCGCAAATTGCCGATAATTCTATGTTAAATGTTCCTGTATTACCAAAAATGTGTGAAGGATTACGGGCTGTAGAATATGAACCGTCGCCAAAACTCCAATAGTAAGATGTTGCATGTTCGGAGTAATTTTGAAAGAAAATTTCCGATGGAACCCATAATTTATCGGTGTATGTTGTGTAATCCCATTCTGCAATAACAGGCAATGTATTTGTTCTTAAATCAAGCGAAATACTTTTAGACTCAACTGCTTCTTTGTTAGTAATTGTAAGTGTAACTTGATAAAGTCCGGCAGTATTGTAAACGTGTGTCGGCGATTCTTCATTTGAAGATGTTCCGTCTCCAAAATCCCATTCAAAGAGAACATCACCGCTTCCAAATTCAGCGTCGGGAAAAAATTCGGCCACATAAGGCAAAGAACAATTTCTAACTGTATCTGCAACACCATAAATTTCAACTTTTCCTTTGTTACAATTAGTTAGTAAAAACATAGGAATTACTGCAAGTATTACTATCAAAAACTTAAAGACATTGTCTTTAAAACCTGAATTTTCATTTTTTGTCATAGCTTAAGTATTAATATTAATAAAACTTTCTTTTTAAGGAAAGAGAAAAAGGTTCGTAAAAAATTTTTAATACTTTTAAATCAAATATTGTTCAATTTAAACGTTAAATCTAATATTTAAAAGGTCGCCGTCGTCAACAATATATGTTTTACCTTCAACTTTAAATTTTCCGGCTTCCTTACATTTATGTTCGGATCCTAATTTAATAAAATCGTCATATTTAATAACTTCTGCACGAATAAATCCTCGTTGTAAATCGCTGTGAATAACTCCTGCAGCTTCCGGAGCAGTCATTCCGGTTTTAATTGTCCAAGCTCTTATTTCTTTTGGACCAATTGTAAAAAATGTTTGCAAATTAAGTAATTGATATGCAGAACGAATTAATTTATTTACTCCGGGTTCGCTAAGTCCGGCATCTTCCAAAAATACAAGTCTTTCGTCTTCATCTTCCAATTCTGCAATTTCCGACTCCATTTTTGCCGCAATTATTATTACTTCGGTATTTTTATCTTTTAGAAATTCTTTAACACTTTCGGTATATTTATTTCCCGAAACTGCCGATTTTTCGTCGACATTACAAACAAATAAAACCGGTTTCATTGTAAGTAACGCTAAATCTTTAACATATATTTGGTCGTCTTCTGAAACAGGAGCCGAATCGGCAGATTTTAATTCTTCTAAATGATTTTTATAAACTGTTAAAACTTCAAGAGCTTTTTTTGAGTCTTTGTCGCCTGTTTTTGCGAGTTTTTCAACTCTTTGAATTTTCTTTTCAACAGATTCTAAATCTTTAATTTGAAGTTCAAAATCGAGCAATTCTATATCTCTCACCGGATTTACCGAACCTTCAATATGTTGTAAATTATCGTCGTCAAAACATCTTAGAACATGAATTATTGCATCGGTATTTCTTAAATCTCCTAAAAATTTATTTCCTATTCCTTCACCTTGACTTGCTCCTTTTGCAAGTCCGGGAATGTCAACAATATCAACAACTGTAGGAATAATTTTTTCGGTAGGTTGAAATTTTTCCAGCTCATATAATCTGTTGTCCGGAACTTTTACTGTTCCAAGATTTGATTTATCTGTACTAAAACTAAAACTTGTAACTTCTGCTTTAGAATTAGAAAAACAGTTAAAAATTGTTGTTTTACCTACATTTGTTAATCCTACAATACCACACTTTAATCCCATTTTACTTTACTAATTAATTTTGGTTTAATATACATTAAATTATTTATTTTTCAAAATCCAAAGTAATACAGAATTTTCATAATCAAAAACAATATTTGAAATCAAAATACATATTATCTAAAAAAATACATAAGTATTAATCAAAAACCAATTAAAATTAATTCAAATAGTTTTATTTTATTAATTTTGTCGGATAGCAAAAACTAAAAAATACTAATAAAATGATTCAAGAATATTTATCAAACGAAGCAAAGCGTTTAGAAATGGGAATTCCTGCTTTGGCGCTCAATTCAGTTCAAACCGAAGAATTGTGCAAACTTTTGCAAAATCCTCCTGCCGGAAAAGAAGATTTTTTAATGCACTTATTTGTTCAAAAAATTTCTCCGGGAGTTGATCCGGCTGCAAAAGTAAAAGCAGAATTTCTTAATAATATTTTAACAAATAAAAAAAGCAGTCCTTTAATTTCCAAAGAAAAAGCTATAGAAATCTTGGGAACAATGATTGGCGGATACAATATCGAACCACTTATTAACAGCTTGGAAAATAAAACTCTTGCAAAATTTGCTGCAAATCAGTTAGCAAAAATCACTTTAGTGTACGATTCGTTCGACAGAATAGTTGAATTATCAAAAACTAACGAATTTGCAAAAAATGTATTAGAAAGATGGGCTGCCGGAGAATGGTTTCTTTCAAAACCCGAATTGGCAGAATCAATTAAAGTTAAAATTTTTAAAGTTGACGGAGAAATAAATACCGACGATTTTTCTCCTGCAAGCGACGCTTGGAGTCGTCCTGACATTCCGCTACATTCATTGGCAATGGGAAAAACTAAATTTCCCGGAGGAATTGAAGAAATGGCAAAATGGAGAAAAGAAGGACACCGAATTGCTTTTACAGGCGATGTTGTAGGAACAGGTTCTTCAAGAAAATCGGCATGTAACAGCGTTTTGTGGCATATTGGCGAAGACATAAACGCAGTTCCAAATAAAAGAAATTCAGGTGTAATTTTAGGCGGAGTTATTGCTCCAATATTTTTCAATACATCGGAAGATTCCGGAGCTTTACCAATTTCACTTGATGTTTCAAAATTAAATCACGGCGATATTGTAATTATCAATACAAAAAAAGGTGAAGTAACAAACGAAAAAGGTGATTTATTAAGCACTTTCAATTTAAAACCCGATACAATTGCCGACGAATTTCGTTCGGGCGGAAGAATTCCTTTAATTATAGGGCGTTCTGTAACCGACAAAGCAAGATTGGCTCTAAAAATGCCTCATGCAGATTTCTTTGCAAAACCATTTGTGCCTCAACCAAAACCAAATCAAGCTTACACTTTGGCTCAAAAAATGGTTGGGAAAGCTTGCAGAATGGACGGAGTTTTACCGGGCGCTTCAATAGAACCAAAAATGACAACTGTTGGCTCGCAAGACACAACCGGACCAATGACAGCAGACGAATTAACAGAACTCGCTTGTTTAAAATTTCAAGCAGATTTATATCTTCAAACATTCTGTCATACAGCAGCATATCCTCGCGAAGCAGATACTAAAATGCACCAAGCACTTCCAAAATTCACAATTGAAAGAGGCGGAGTTTCTTTATATCCGGGCGACGGTGTAATTCACTCATGGTTAAACAGAATGCTAATACCCGACACTGTTGGAACCGGCGGAGATTCTCACACTCGTTTCCCTTTGGGAATTTCATTTCCTGCAGGCTCCGGATTAGTTGCATTTGCAGGAGCTTTAGGATTTATGCCATTGGATATGCCGGAATCGGTTTTGGTGAAATTTAAAGGAAATCTAAAAAAAGGAATAACTTTAAGAGATGTTGTAAACGCAATTCCGCTTTGGGCAATTAACCAAGGAAAGTTAACTGTTGAAAAGAAAAATAAAAAGAATATTTTCAACGGAAGAATTCTTGAAATGGAAGGATTACCTGACATTACAGTTGAACAAGCTTTTGAACTTACCGACGCAGCAGCCGAAAGAAGTGCAGCGGCAGCTACAATAAAATTATCGGAAGAAACAGTTTCGGAATATCTTCGTTCAAATATAGCTTTACTCGAAAAAATGATTAAAGACGGTTATGCCGATGTAAATACTATCAGACGCAGAATTATGTCGATGCAAGATTGGTTGGAAAACCCGACTTTATTGAGCCGAGATGAAAATGCAGAATATGCTGAAGTTATTGAAATTGATTTATCCGAAATAAAAGAGCCGATAGTTGCTTGCCCTAACGACCCCGATGATGTGAAATATTTATCGGCTGTTGAAAATACAAAAATTGATGATGTATTCATCGGTTCATGTATGACTAATATTGGTCATTTTAGAGCTGCGGCACAAATTTGGGACGGACACGAAAGAAATGCAAATGTTAGAACTTATGTGGTTCCGCCCACAAGAATGGATCAAGCAAAATTAAAATCGGAAGCACAATTTGCAAAATTTAATAAAATTGGAGCTAGAATAGAATTGCCGGGTTGTTCAATCTGTATGGGAAATCAATTAAGAGTTCCGGATGGAGCAAATGTTTTTTCAACATCGACAAGAAATTTTGATAACAGAATGGGCAACGGCGCAAATGTATTTTTAGGTTCGGCAGAATTGGCGGCGATTGTATCAGTTTATAACAGAATTCCTACAGTTGCAGAATATTTTGCAGAATATAATAAGTATGTGGAAGTAAATAAAGAAGGAATTTATAAATATCTTCAGTTTGATGTAGATACAGAATTTGATAAAATTTACGGAAAAAGAGATATATAAAGTTTCATTTCAGTATTCTGTATTCAGTTCACAGTCTTCAGTATTCAGTATTTTTTTACTGCCTGCTGAAGACTGAAGACTGAGATTATTAAGGTAAAAAATCTTAGGATTTTTTCATTCTGAGAATGCTTCATTTTTAATGTTGTTCTCCGCTTTCTTTGTAAACAACATGTATTTCGACTCTTCGGTTTTTGAATCTGCCTGTTTCGCTATCGTTACTATACGCAGGCTCTTTGTCTTTCATTCCGACTTCTGATATTCTATTAGAATTTATTCCTTTAGATTTTAAATAATTAGCTACAGCTTTGGCTCTTTCGTCAGAAATTTGTTGGGCATTAAAATTAATGGCTTCAACATTATCGGTAAAACCTTTTACTTCAATTTTTACATCAGGATTATTTTCAAGTTTTTTCACAATCAAATCTAATTGAACTTTTGCAATTTGAGATATTTCGGATTTCCCGTAATCAAAATTCAAATTTTCGGCTTGAAGTTTTTCACCGTCGAAAATTTTCAATAATAATATATCTCTTGTTATATTATCGAAAGCCGTAATTTGGTCGATTTCTAATTTCTCTTTATAATTCCAATATCCTTTAGCTTCAACAGTCATAACATAATTTTCTCCGGCAAAGAAAGTGCTGAAATATTCTCCGGTTCTGCTGCTTGATGCTGCCTCAACAATAAGTTCGTTTGTAACAGAATTTCTAATTTGAATTCTTGAGTGCATCGGATTAAGGGAATTCCCGTCTCTTACAACACCTTTTAAATTTGTTTGTCTAATTACTTTAATGTCTTCAATATTAAAATCGTCGGCTTCATTAACGACAAAGTCATTTTGGTCAAATTTGATTTCTCTCTTTTTTTCATCGAAATCAAAAGTAACTTCAAATTGCTTGTAGCCGTTAAATTTAACCATGTAATAATCTCTTCTTAAATCGAAATTTTCATAAAATACGTTATTTACACTAACTTTGTAGAAGTCTGAAACAGGTAAATAAGCTTCAAAATATCCCTCTTTATTTGTAAGAACGCTGTAGAATTTATTGTTTCCTTCAATTGTAATTTTAATATTATCTATGGGAACATTATCGAGTGATGAGTGAGGTGCTCTATGCATAATAACCCTTCCGAAAACTTTATTTTTTTCTGTAAAAGGTATATATATTAAAGTGTCATTTGTTGCAGAAAAATTCAGTTTTGATTCTTCTGCGGAATAATTGTCTTTGTAACTTGAAGTTTGGGCATAGTTAAAAATATAATCACCGTTTACAATGTTTTTATATCTGATTGTTCCTTTTGAATTTGACAATAGCTCAATATTTGAAAACTCACCGTTATAATTAGGATTAGCAGCATCTGCAAGAGGGTCTTTTCTTTCAATATTAACCAAAACATTTCCTACTCCCGGTTCATTTTCATCATGCTTCAAATTTCCGTTAAGGTCTTTATAAAAAACGGCATTCAAATCGTAATACTTTAAGCGAGGTTGATTCCATTGAAATACTTTTCTAATTCCAAATTCAAAATATGTTGATGAATAAAAATTACTTCCGGATCTAATTCCCGTACTTCTGACAGTTTGAGTACTTGTAGAATTCAAGAAATAGAAACTCCAGCCTTTATTTGCATAAATATCAATTCTGGTGTTCAAATTAATTCTGCTGTCGCTGGATGACAAATTATTTATATATGTTCCTCTAATATCAAGTTTAACTTTGTCTTTATAAATAAATTTTTCGAAATACGGAATAATATTTAAACTTTTAGAAAAATATGATGTATAGAAATAAGCTAATTCTTGATTCAAATTAATTGGACCATAGAAGTATAAAAAGTTAACTCCGTAAAACGATCTTTTCAAATTAATAGAAACTTCGGCAATCGGAAATGGTTTTATTCTCTGAATTTCAGGTCTATAAATTCCATTTAAAATATTAGAGAATTCATAAACATTCACGTTCCCGTATCTGGCTTTAATTGTTAATGAATTAATGGTATTTCTTTCTCTGAATGAAATTCCTAATTCACCTTTATATGCAATAGTTTTAAATGCAGATGTAATTTCAAAAGTTGCAAAATTATTTGAACTTTTATTTTCGAGAATAATACCTCCAAAAAGATATAAATTATTTTCTAAATTAATTCCGACAATTGTTCTCAATAAGTCATAATCTGAAAATTTATCGTTATATCTGATGTCATTAATAAAGTAAACAGGTTGATATCTTTGCTTAGTATAATTTACATTCCAATTTTTATTGCTTTTAAATTTAGAATATAGGTCTGCATTAATATTTAGTCTGCCTGCCGAATAGTCAGAAAAATCGGGCGAACCATAAAAACTTTTCACTATAAATTTAGCACCTTTTATTGATGTTCTAAAACTAAAATTATATCCGTATCCTTTATATGCGGTGTTAATACCGTTTATATAATAATCTTTTTGTGCATATTTCAATCTTAAATTAATATTATTTTTTTTAAATATATTTATTGATAATCGCTCAAAAATACTATAGGTTTCGGATTTATATATTTCGTTAATTGAATAAACACCGCCGGTTTCAAAAAATATACTTTTCTTTAAATTTATTTTATAGGAAAATCCCAAATTATATATATCCGAATTAACTCTTTGAGTAACTGCAAAGTTAACTTTTTGAATTTTCGAAAGTTGAATTTGGGAGTAAACTCCTCGTCCATATATATTGGGGTCAAACATTTCACCAAAGTAATCTCCAATGTTTATTATAAACTTAGGACTAATATATCCGGCATATAATCGAGTGTTTTTAATAAAGTAATCGCCTTCATCTGCAATACTCCATTTTTCAAAATTATAGTATATTGTTCTGTTTTTATTTAAAAGTGTTTGTCCAAAAATTTTTGTTCGATATGTTGCTTTTGTATTTCCAAAAATATTTTGAGCCGATGCTTCAATAATTAGAGGTTGTTCATTTTCATTAATTATTTTAACATATTGCCAGTCTAAATATTTAAACCAAACTTTTTTGTTGATTATTGTATCATTTCCGGTAATATTAATATTTATGACATGAAGCATTAACTTATTATATTTATCGGATTCGTTTAAACGGACTTTTATTGTAATAGTTGTATCTTTTCTTGGCGGTAAATCTAATTCTTTTATATAAATGCTGTTTTGTGCATCCGGAATAATAATAGTATTATCGGGTAAAGCACTAATTTGAACCTTTTCGCTCACATTCCCGTTATTCTTTAATTTTAAAGTGAAAGTTCCGTCGAGGTTTGTATTATCAAAGTATGATGTTTTATTTCCGGTGAAAACTTGAAGATTGGTAACCGGAGGAATTGCCATATAGCTATATTCTGTTTTATAAAGTACACCGTTTGCATCACGAATTGAAGCATCAATAACGTAACCTACACCACCTGTAACATCGCCTGCAACTGTAACTCTTACAGGAATTTTTAAAAGTGAATTTGCTTGTAACTGAAAGTTTTCCGATAATTGACCAATGAGATTCCAATTTACTGGCAATGTGAAGTTTACGCTAAAATCTATTGAATGAGATGTTAAATTTTCTATATATAAAACATCAAAAAAAGTTTTACCGGGATTTACCTCAACTTTTTCTTTTAAAAATTTAACTCTCAAATCACCCTCATTTATCAAATTTTGAGAAAAGATACGGCTATTCGAAAATATAAATATTGTAAATATTGAAATATATAAAATGAGTATTCTCATCTTAAATTTTTAGGTTTTTTTAAGGTTCTGTGAATATCTTGAAACTTATATCTATTAGATAAAAATCCGGATTGTAATCAAAATTTAAATTATTTGTTTCACCGCAATAAATTGATATATCAATAAAAGTAGGGCTATTGGCAACTCCGGATGTTGTGAGAATCGCACCTCTGTCATTAACATTTAGATATTTAACTAATGGTTGAGGTCCTTCGGACGAAAAACCGCCACCGGTAGCCTCAATATAAAAAATATTCAGCGGTAATATATTTAATATTGGGTCTAAATCTCCTGATAATTCGCCATAATCCGTGCCTACGGAAAGAGACCATGTCGATGGAATCGGGTTTGGAACATTAGAACCGTCAACATCTTTATAATCGACGCTTAACCGAATACAATATAAAAAATGGTAACCGTTATAATATCTGTCAAAGGAGTCAAACGTAAACATAATTGTGTTACCATATACATATTTTGCATTACAAGTAATAATTTGAGAAAAAGAATTTAATCCATAAAATATGAAACTCAATACTATAACAAATATTTTCATAAACGACTCTAAGTATTGGAATAAATGCAAAAATAAGATTTTTCAAATGATAAGCTTATCATTTGAAAAATCCTAATATCTTTTTTAAGGACAAATTAATTTGCAGAAAGAACAACAAATGCATTTACAACATATCTGTCTGATTGCAAATCTTGACTTAATAATGTGCCTGAAGTTCCGCCGGCTGCAGTAACTGCTGCAGTTGCAAGTTCCCAATGAATGTTAAATTCATTTTGTGTTGAACTTCCTGCACCAAGACCCAAACCTCCTGCAACAATAGTAACAGTTCCATTTGTTAATAAATCTGCAACAGGCGCAGCCGAACTTATTAAAGTCCAATTGGTTAAATTTGCATAAGTACCTGATTCAGTAATCCAATAACCAATATTGTCAACCGGCATTATGTTTGCGGCATCGTTTGTTCCAACAAGGTTGGCATTATCTGAATATAATGCTACATCAAAGTCAACTGAGGAAGCAACTGTAAATGTAGTAGTATACAAAGCACTATTTGCGATACCAATATTATATTGGTCAATTGTGTTTACAACAAACTCAATATTTCCTCCGCTAACTATATTTAATCTCAAAATTGAATTAAGTGTTACTCCAATTGGAATAATTCCCATATTTGAAACCGGTTGCGAAAAAGCTAATCCCATTCCAAGGAATATAGCTATGAATGATAGTCCTAATTTTTTCATAATTTTAATTTTTTAAAGTTAAAGCAAAGATATAATAAAAAAGATATAAATATAATTTTATTTGGGGAACAGCTTAAATCCAATGACCATTACATCGTCAACTTGGGGTAAATTGCCTCTCCATTTTTCAAGAATTTCTTTTAATACATTTTTCTGTTCAACCATTGGTAATTCGTGAATTTGCATTAAAAGTTCTTTAAACCTTGTTGTCATGAATTTCCTGCCTGATGCTTCACCGATTTGATCTATATATCCGTCGGAAAAAATATAAAAAATTGTCGGTTCGTCTATTAAAATCGAATGATTTTGAAACGGAACTTTTTCTGTTTTGTCATAAAGCATTCCTCCAATTGGTTTCACATCTCCTTTAATTTTATAAAAAGTACTATTTTTTATATAGATTAAAGGATTTTTTGCTCCTGCAAACTCAAGAAGATTTTTTTCGGGAGTATATGTGCAAAGTGCCATATCCATACCGTCAACATTGCTTGTATTATCTTGTCGTAATGTTTTTCTTATACCAACATGAAGTTCATCTAAAATAATTGACGGTTTGTAGTTTTTCTTCTGTGAAACTAAAGAATCCAATATATTATAACTTACCATTGAAAGTAATGCGCCCGGAACGCCGTGTCCGGTGCAATCTATAGCGGAAACAAACACTTTTTTGTTTGGTTTTACATCTCCGTTAAGTATAAAATCTTCGTGAAACCAGAAGAAATCTCCGCTAACTTTATCTCGCGGTTCAAAAAGTATGAACGATTCTTTTATATATGAATTCAAATTATCTTGTTTGGGAAGAATTGCTTTTTGAATTCCTCTTGCATAATCAATACTTTGCGAAATATCCTTATTTTGCTCTTCTATTTTGACGAAAGCGCTTGTTAAAGCAAAGTTTTTTTCTTCTATGTTTTTTTTTTGGATTTCTATTTCTTTGTTTGTTTGCTCAAGCTCCATACTGTGCTTGCGGCTTTTTAGGTAATTAATAACCAATATTATTGCAATAGCTACAACCAATAAAATTAATCCAAATCCGGCACCAATTAATATATTTTGCGATTTTCTTCTTTCATTTGCTTGCTTTAATTCGGCTTCTTTAAGGCTGTTTTTCTTTGAGAGCAAGTCTTTTTCCGATTTTTCTTTTTGAGCAAGCACTTCGCCAATTCTTAGAGAATCATGAAGCATTTGTTCTCGTCTTTTTGCAATTTCGTCTGACGCTATTTTATCTTTTCTTATTAACTCCAATTCCAAATCTCCGGCTTTCTTTTCAGCATCTTTTTTGGCTAATTCTACAAGGTTCTCAACCGTTTTTTTCTCTTGGTCTTCTTTTTGAATCTTTGTTTTTACAAGTTCTTTATATGATTCGTATTTATTTGAATAATCTTCTGTTTTTGCTATATCTCCGGTATTTTTATAATTTTCGGCTAAAAGTTTATAGCAAATCATCATTAACTTAACATGTTTTATTTCTGTTGCAATATCAAGTGCTTTTACAAGATGTAATATTGATTCTTTATTTTTTCCTTGAATAAGGTATACATAAGCAATATCAATATATCCGGAGGAAATATCTTCTTTGTTTCCTATACTCAATCTAATTTTTTGACTGCTGTTAAAATATTGAAGAGATTTATCATAATCTCCTATATTAGAATAAATTAAACCAATATTACTGTAGATTTTTTTTGTTTCGGAATATTTTTGATTTTCCAAATTATATTTTGCCGATTCCTTAAAATATGGCAAAGCTTTTTCTTTATCATTTCTTTCTAAACATAAAACGGCTGCTTTGTAATAGTAATTTGCAGACTCAAGTGTTTTTCCGGTTTCGGAATATTTTACTGCTTTATCCAAATATTCTTTTAATTTTTCCTTGTCTGAATCTCGCAATTGGGCATAGATTCGGCTTTCCATCAAAAAAGACAAAATGATGGTAAACGCAATAATTGTTATATTCCGGAATCTTCTATCCATAATAATTCCCGAAACTGTCGGAATACAATTATATTTTACAAATAATACGCAATATCGTATATTTTTTTTAAATAAAGAATACTTTTTGATGAAATTTGTTAATAGAAATATACTTATCAATATTTTTAATCCATTTAACGCAATTTAAATAAAAATTTCATAATTTTGTCGGATTAATTGATTATATGTTTTATATTAAATTTTAAAAAAAACTTCATGAAAAATCATTTTATCTTTATACTGATTCTTATTCTATTTTATTCAAATATTTTTTCACAAGATTTTGAGGTTGCTCCCGTAAAAATAATTTTTAGTGTTGACCCCGGTTCAAAACAAGAAAAAACATTATCTATCAAAAATCATTCAAATATAAAACAAGATTTTTTGATAACTGTTGAAGACTATATTGTTGACAAATACGGTAATAAACAATCTTTGCCAAAAAATTCTACTAAAAATTCGGCGGCTGATTGGTTAAGTCTTTCTTCGTCATTTTTCAGTATTAACCCAAATGAAAGTGTTGAAGTAAATGTTACGATGACACCTCCCGGAGATAATTGGGCTACACGTTGGGCATATATTTATGTTCAAACAACAAAGGAGCGAACAGCGTTTAATTCCGACAAAAAATCGACACAAACAGGGGTTGTTCTTAACGGAAGAATAGGCATACAGGTGATTAGAAGTGCTCAGGTAAAATTTGACCCTGTAGGAAAAATTTCAGAATTAAAAGAGATTGAAGAAAACAATATAGGAAATAGAGTTTTTACTGCTTTAGTCAATAATAACGGTCCTACAATTTTTGATGCTAAAATTACATTTCTTGCAGCTGATTTAAACACAGCAAAAGAAATTGAATTCACACCAATTTTTGTTGAAGTATATCCGGGATTTGTGAGAGAAATAACTTTTACACTTCCGGATAATTTACCTGCAGGCGAATATTCTTTAGCTGCTATTTTAGACTATGGCAGCAAATTAAGCTTGGAAGGCACAAGATTGCAAAAAAAACTTATAATTATAAGATAATAAAAACCCAAAAATGAAAAAATTCTGCTGCTTAATTTTGTTGAATATTCTTTCATATTTTTCTTTTTCTCAAAATATTGAAATTAATAAATACTATTTTTCAGGAAAAATTAAAGAATCTTATTTCGCAGATATTGTAAATAAAGACACTGTAAAAAACGGATTTTATAAATTCTTTTTTGAAAACGGAAACGTTTATCAAGAAGGTGAAATTAAAAATAATTTGCTTGAAGGCTCATGGAAAATATATTATGAAACAGGCGAAATAAAATCTGAAATAAATTTTGAAAAAAACTATAGAAACGGCAAATTTTGTCATTTTTATATCTCCGGAGTAAAAGAACAAGAAGGAAAATATAACTCAGAAATGGTTGAGGACACTTTAAAAACATTCTATAAAGACGGCATCATAAAAAGTATCGGAATTTATAAAAACAACCAAATGAACGGTTTGTTTGAAACTTATAGAGAAGACGGAAAGCCAATTGAAAAAACAACATTTAAAAATAATAAAATTGAAGGACCTTGGAAATATTATTATGAAACCGGCGAATTAAATTATTCGGGCTATAAAAAGGGAACAGTTTTTATTGATACTTTAACTACTTTTTACAAAAATGGAACTGTTTCCCGAATTTCAATTTATCAAAACGGAAAACTTAACGGATCGTATTTATCATTTTACGACAACGGAAAACCTCAAATTCAAGCCGATTATCAAGAGGGAAATCTAACAGGAAAATACATCTCCTTTCATTCAAACGGTTCTATTGCCGAAACCGGACAATGTTCCGAAAATAGCAGAACAGGTTTTTGGCAATCATTTTACAACTTTTCAACAAAAGTGTATACCGAAGGAAATTATTTAAATGATTATTATCAAGGAATTTGGAAAGTATATTATCAAAATGGTAATATAAAACAAAAAGGAAAATACATTAACGGAAAATCTGAAGGAAAATGGTTTTTTTATGAAGAAAACGGAAAACTAAATTCGTCTGGAAAATACCAAAACGATTTAAAAACCGGTAAATGGAAAATTTATAATACTTCAAAAAACATTTACGAATTAATTTATTTTGAGAAAGACCAAGTTATATCGCAAAAATAATTCATATCACTTAATTAAGTAATTTTATCATAAAAATTATAGTTTTTTAAATAAATTATACGATATTTGAGGAATATACTTTTCAATAAAAAATAAAATTGATAGAAGATAAAAGAAATAAGGATATGATGAACTTAGTCGCAAAAATGGCTAAGACTCTGCATGGAGATTATTTTGAATATATCTACAGAGGTAATTTCACACCTCAAATTACGCAAAACATTATAAATCTTACAGAAAAGAAATTTTACGTTGACGACCAAACAAAAACAATACGTAAAAGAATTTCTTTTATTATGATTGAATGCCTTCAAAACATTACTCGTCATCAAGACAAACCGGATGATTTTGAGATGGCAAATTCCGACCTGTTTATTCTACAAAAATTCAGCAATGCAATTTTCGTTTCTGCCGGAAATATCGTAAAAAACGAACATATAAGTTCTTTAAAACATAAACTCGATTCTGTTATTGGATTAACAGCCGATGAATTAAAAAAACATTATAAAGATGTATTAGAAAGCGGTGAAATTTCTGATAAAGGCGGTGCCGGATTAGGAATTTTATCTATGGCCAGAAGAACTGAAGGAAACATTGTTTATAAATTTAGAAAAATAAACGATGAATATTCATACTATTATATTCAAAATCGCATTTTCCTTGAAAATGAACCTCCAACAGAAGATTTCTCGGACTTGTTTTCTTTAGACAGAATTTCAAAATTTCACTTGCTTTTAAACAGAGAAAACATTTTACTTAATTTTAACGGCGAATTTGCTTTTGACAATCTTGAAAGCATATTGCCGATACTTGAAACTCAGGCAATTGGACAAAAAAAGACAAAAAGAATTGCATTTGAATTGACGGTTAAATTATTGAAAAACATTATTTTCTTCGGCGATAATGATAATCATTATGACGAATCGAATCCAAACAGCGATAATACCAGAGGTGTTTTTCTTTTGTGCAAGCAAAACAACCATTTATATTTAACAACTTCAAATCTTATTCAAAACTCAAAAGTTCTTCTATTAAAGAACAAAATAGATTTGATAAACAGCTTAGAAAAAGAAAGTTTGCCAAAAATAAAAATTTATTTGGAAGAGTTTTTTGAAACTTCGGAAAGCAATAAACCCGATTTAAGTTTAATTGATATGAGACAAAAAAGTAATAACGAAATTTATTACAGTATCAAAAAAATAAATGATAAAGTTTCATTCTTTATAATACAAGTAATAATTTAATTTTCAACTGAATATATTTCAAAAGGAATATCAATTAATTCCATCAAATCCTCTCCCATTTCAAGAATATCTTCATCGTCGGCATCATAATACCATTTAACTTTGATATCTTTTCCTTCTTGATAAAAATTATTAAGAGAAATTAGAATTTGAAATATTTTTTTGTGTGAAATACTGTTTAAGACATCGAAATATAATTCACATTCCAGACTTCCGTCCAAATGAACAATATTTGATTCGATATATTCTATCAACGGAGTATAGATTTCAACAATATTCTCCGAATAAGATGGTCCTTTGATTTCAAATATTCTGTTTTCAAAATCAATATTAATAAAAGGAGTATTTCTGGTTTGTTCAATCTGCATCTGTTATGTTTTTATAACTAAACTCTTATCTTACAAATATAAAAAAATTAATTTGAAAAATACTAATTTATATTTTTTTCCAAATATATATAAATAAAAAAATATTTCAACACAATAATAGAATTTGCTTTATATTTTTTTAAAAAAAAGTCTGTTTAATAAATACTTCCAATTTAAAAAACAATAAAATGTATAAGTAATTTTAATTTTTTAAACAGACTTTTTTTATCCTAATTCAAATTCACAACTTTATCTATTCCAACTTTTATTGCGTCTTCATTCATTGGAATTAAATTATGATGTCTTTCCGGCAACGATTTTTTAAGTCCCTTTATAACATTTTCCATTTTAACAACCGGTTTTATTTTCAAATAAGCTCCTAAAACTATCATATTAAAAGTTTTTGAGTTTTCTAACGATGAAGCTTCTTTTGCAGCTTCAATAGAAAATATTTTAATATCTTTTCTTGACGGATGTTTTGTAATTCCGTTCGGGTCATATAATAATACGCCTCCCGGTTTTACAGAACTTTCAAATTTATCCATTGATTGTTGATTCAAAATAATTGCTGAATCAAATTCATGCAATACAGGAGAATTTATTCTTTCTTCGCTTAAAATTACTGTAACATTTGCAGTTCCGCCTCTCATTTCGGGTCCGTAAGAAGGCATCCAACTTACTTCCATATCTTGCATAATTCCTGAGTAAGCAAGTATTTTACCCATAGATAAAACACCTTGTCCGCCAAATCCGGCTATAATTATTTCTTCAGTCATTTTTTAAAATTTTATTTTTTTAAATTGATAAAAAATTAGCCTTTAATATCTCCCAATTGAAAATAAGGAAGCATGTTTTCTTCAAGCCATTCGTTGGCTTTTTCAGGTGTCATTTTCCAACCGGAATTACAATTTGATACAATTTCAATAATTGAAGTTCCTTTTTTATCTCTTTGATTTTCAAAACCTTTTTGAATTGCCTTTTTTGCTTTTCTAACCAATCCGGGTTTATGAACCGCTTGGCGTGTGGCATAGCAAACTCCCGGAAGCATTGCAACTAATTCGGTAATTTTAATCGGGTCGCCCATCATTTTCACGTCTCTTCCGTAAGGCGATGTAGATGTTTTCATTCCGGGAAGTGTTGTAGGTGCCATTTGACCGCCTGTCATTCCGTAAATTCCGTTATTTATGAATATGATAACGATGTTTTCGCCTCGGTTGCAAGCATGAATTGTTTCTGCTGTTCCTATTGCCGCTAAATCGCCGTCGCCTTGATATGTGAAAACATATTTATCGGGGAAAACTCTTTTTATTCCTGTTGCAACAGCCGGAGCTCTTCCGTGAGCTGCTTGTTGCATATCAATATTCATAAATTCGTAGGCAAGAACAGAGCAACCAACAGGTGCAACACCAATTGTATCTGCGCCGATTCCCATTTCTTCTACAACTTCCATAGTAATTCTGTGTGCAACTCCGTGCCCGCATCCCGGACAATATGAAAGTGTATTATCAGTCATGAGCTTTGTTTTCACAAAAACAAGCTCACCTTTTTTTATTATTTCTTCGGGTGTTAATATTTCTGACATTTTATTTTCCTCCTATAAATTTTTGTTCTAAAGCTGCAACAACTTCATTTGGTGAAGGAATCATTCCTCCGTAACGTCCGTAATGCTCAACTCTTACTTTTCCGTTAACTGCGAGTCTAACGTCTTGAACCATTTGCCCTGCATTCATTTCAACTGTTAAAATTCCTTTAACTTTATCGGCTGCTTGGTTAATAATTTCGCTTGGGAAAGGCCACAATGTAATTGGTCTTATTAATCCGATTTTATATCCTTTTTCGGCTCCGAGTTGAATTGCTTTTTGGCAAATTCTTGCACTTGAACCGAATGCTACTAAAAGATAATCGGGATTATTTTCGCAATTAATTTTTTCGTAACGAATTTCGTTTTTTTCAATTACTCGATATTTTGCTTGAAGTTTATGATTGTGTGCTTCTTGTCTTTCAGATTTTAGTTCTAATGAAGTGATAATATTTCTTTCTCTGTCGGGAGTTTTTCCGGTTGTAGCCCAAGTTTTATTATTTTCAATTACTTCTTTATCTGTAAGTCTGACTTTTTGTTTGGGAAGAACAACTTTTTCCATCATTTGCCCGATAACTCCGTCGCTTAAAATCATAACGGGATTACGATATTTAAAAGCTAATTCAAAACTTAAATCTACAAAATCGGCCATTTCTTGAACCGAAGCAGGAGCTAAAACTATTAGATTATAATCGCCGTGTCCTCCACCTTTTACTGCTTGAAAATAATCGGCTTGCGAAGGTTGAATTGTTCCCAATCCGGGTCCGCCTCTTTGAACATTAACTATCAAACAAGGTAATTCGGAACCTGCGATATATGAAATACCTTCAAGTTTCAAACTAATTCCCGGGCTCGATGATGATGTCATTGCTCTTTTTCCGCATGCTGCAGCTCCGTAAACCATATTTATTGCTGCAATTTCACTTTCTGCTTGTAAAACTTGCATGCCTGTTCTCAGGTATGGGTTTTCGAGCATAAGATATTCCAATATCTCTGATTGTGGTGTTATAGGGTAACCAAAATATCCGTCAACGCCGGCTCTGATTGCAGCTTCTGCAATGGCTTCGTTACCCTTCATTAATCTTATTTCTTCCATTATTAATTTTGTTTTAGGGTTTTTTAATCGTTAGCGGGTTTGTATCTGTAAACTGTAATTACCATATCCGGGCACACCATTGCACAACTTACGCAACCTGTGCATGCTTCGTGATTTGCAGGATAGGCGTAGTTAAACCCTTTGCCGTTAACGTTTTGATTAAGTTTAATAACATCTGCAGGACAGGCTATAACGCAAAGATTACAACCTTTGCATCGCTCTGTTTCAACTACAATTGCTCCTCTTATTTTTGCCATAACATTTAATTTTTTTATGAAATTTAAGTTCACAAATATATTAATTTTTCGCCGTTTGGAACAATTTATTTAACATATCGAGAATGACATTTGTCATACAATATCTGTTGTGTAATTGTTTAAACATCAAAAGGAAAAATTAAAAAACTGCAATTTGTTGGGGTTTTAAATTGAAATATTCTTGAACAAATAATAAATAAATATTTATATTGTTCAACCAATTTAGGATAGATTTTTACTTATAAATAAATATCAGTCATTTATAAATTAATTAGAGGATTTTTTTAAATTAATTTTAAACATTTTGAAAATAAAGAGTGTATTAAAAAATCATTCCGTAAGGGCGTTCAATAATATTGTAAAGCTCGTCGATGCCGATATTTCGGCTTTTTCGGGCAAATTCTTTTCCTGAGAAAAAAACAAGTATTGACGGAACTGCAAATATCGAATTTTGTGCGGCTGTTTCGGGGTCTAAAACGGTATCGGAATAATACATTTTCATTTGCGGAAATTCTTCGCTAAGCAATTGAGCCACTTTGGGTTTTAACACTTTACATACATTACATTTTTCGTGTGAAAAATATACTAAAATTGCTTCTTCTTTTTTAATTAAATTTTGAAATTCATTAAAGTTTTCTATTGTTTGCATCGAATTCATAAGCATTTTTTTTAAAAGTTTGCAAATATAATTAATCAATTCAAAAATTATGTTTTTTTTGAAACCATTTTTTCGTTTTAAACGTAAGAGCAA